>NZ_JAVDQG010000018.1 GCF_031454155.1 Desmospora profundinema | reverse complement strand
CAGCGCGCTCTCCTACCCTCCTGCGTCCCCCCATCACTCAAACGGCGGAAGGTGGTACAGGAATTTCCACCTGTTGTCCATCGCCTACGCATCTCTGCCTCGGCTTAGGTCCCGACTTACCCTGAGCGGACGAACCTTCCTCAGGAAACCTTAGGCTTACGGCGGAGGGGATTCTCACCCCTCTTTTCGTTACTCATACCGGCATTCTCACTTCCCAGCGCTCCACCGCCCCTTACGGGTCGACTTCGATGCCCTGGGAACGCTCCCCTACCATGTCAAATGACATCCACAGCTTCGGTGGTGTGTTTAGCCCCGTTACATTTTCGGCGCAGAGTCCCTGGACCAGTGAGCTATTACGCACTCTTTCAATGATGGCTGCTTCTAAGCCAACATCCTGGTTGTCTATGCGACTCCACATCCTTTCCCACTTAACACACACTTGGGGACCTTAGCTGGTGGTCTGGGCTGTTTCCCTTTCGACTACGAATCTTAGCACCCGCAGTCTGACTCCCGGATAACAAGTCTACGGCATTCGGAGTTTGACTGAGTTCGGTAACCCTTGACAGGCCCCTAGCCCAATCAGTGCTCTACCTCCGCGACTTTTTCATCCGAGGCTAGCCCTAAAGCTATTTCGGGGAGAACCAGCTATCTCCGGGTTCGATTGGCATTTCACCCCTACCCACACCTCATCCCCTGGTTTTTCAACACCAGTGGGTTCGGGCCTCCACTGAGTTTTACCTCAGCTTCACCCTGGACATGGGTAGATCACCCGGTTTCGGGTCGACGACGACGTACTGATGCGCCCTATTCAGACTCGCTTTCGCTGCGGCTCCGGCTTCTCACCTTAACCTTGCACGCCATCGTCACTCGCCGGTTCATTCTACAAAAGGCACGCCGTCACGTGTCATGCACGCTCCGACTGCTTGTAGGCACACGGTTTCAGGTTCTGTTTCACTCCCCTCCCGGGGTGCTTTTCACCTTTCCCTCACGGTACTGGTTCACTATCGGTCGCCAGGGAGTATTTAGCCTTGGGAGGTGGTCCTCCCGGATTCCCACGGAATTTCACGTGTTCCGCGGTACTCGGGGTCCGTCCTGGAGGGTGGAAGGTTTCAGCTACGGGGCTGTTACCCTCTGCGGCGGGCCGTTCCAGGCCACTTCGCCTACCTTCCACTTTTGTGACTCCATATAGGACGCCCCACAACCCCGCAAGGGA
>NZ_JAVDQG010000015.1 GCF_031454155.1 Desmospora profundinema | reverse complement strand
CGGCAGAAGGGGTTTTATCCGGTCCCATTGTTCTGGCGTTCAATCATGTCGTGTACCCATACCCTCACCATAACATCTATCTAATTATTTTGAAATAGGTTCTAGTTTAGGGCTAGTCCAAGACTAATATATCGATGGGGACAACTCTGTTTTCGCATATGGAATTATTCTAATATGAAATAGTTTTAAAACATACAAAAAACCATTTACATATATTTTTAATGTATGCTAGTATATACTTTGTGCCTGAAAAACAAATAAAGAGGATTTAGCATGAAGGGTTCCACCTAACAATCCCCTGGCTATGAAAAATTCAAGTAAGGGAGTATGATTTGTTGTTATGAAAAAGTTGATCGCTTGTCTTACTTCATTCGCTCTTTTGACAGCAGTTGTCTTGAGTCCTACTGGTGCAAGTGCACAGAATGGTTTGGAAGAAGGTCATCAGGGAAGCTTGCAGATAAATGTTAATGAGGGGCTATCTGATATAAACTTTATAACTCAATCTGAAAGCAAATTGGAGTATACCTACAAGAAGAGTGACGGGAAATACAAAAATGTCGAATACATTAGTGAAGACCAGACAAGAGCAACAAGCCATATTTTTAAGAAGGATGCGAATACTGGTGAGTTTAACCAGGTAGATTCATTAACTATAAATGTAAATTATGAGGGCGAGACTAAGGTCATTACCATAACATCTGAGCAAACTGGCCAGGTAGACACATTGACTATTGATGTAGATTATGATGGGGAGACTACCATAACTGGCGAGGAAGAAGCCCTAGAGGTAGGGACAAGTATCGGGACTTTGGCAAAGAAGGGATGGAAGCATAGGGGAACCAGACATGGAAGTACTAAGATTCACAAATACACAGTGTATGCTATTGCAGTTATTGTTAGTTCAATAACAAAAATTCCTGCCTCTGCTAAAATTGTCGTCGGGATTGCGAGTGCTATCCTAGCGGATAATTTAAGTAGAATTTATTTCACAATTAAAACCTACGAACAAACAGGTCGCTCTAAGTTGAACCCTTGCTTCAAGTACGTTTCAAGTTTATACAAGGATAGTAAGAGACAAAAAGCGATTAGGAAGAATATTGTATCGTATTCTGGAAGAAGTCAGTGCCCTTGATCTAGCATTGCTCTCTCTTCTTGGGAGAGAGCAATGTATTTTTGAATGTTGTATTATGACATAAAAACGAATAAATAAAATATGATATAATGAAAGCATATATTTGAAAGGGTTGATTCTTCATGAATAGAATACTATCAGTTATCATGGTTATCACTTTAACTTGTGCGATATTTCTGGAAGGGAGAATTTATAATGTACTCTTTGGTTTATCCCTATTGGCGATGGGGGTTTATGATGTATATAAAGATTGGAACAACCCTAAAAGAAGATATATGAAGATAGCATTTTATGTTCCGCTTACAATTGTTATTTATTATGTTGTAATGTATGTAATGAAATAAGAAAACAACACTTTGGATGTTTTTTGTCGGCGGCCTGTTACTGTAAGTGATTTGTTATGTAAGGATTAGGGTACACAGTATCGGAAAATCCAATAACGGTGTTATTGAATAGAGCAGGAATGGCTCTTCTGTTTACCCGTGGTACGCCGCGATTGCTTATAACCAGCAATACGCCTCATCCCTTTTGCCGTAAACTCGGCCCGGTGGTGAGGCTTTTCCGTTCTCTCTTGCCTATGAATATATTACTATGTGGCGATAGTCTAGGGATAGACCGTATAAATAAAGAAATCCGGACAGGGAATTAACCTGTCCGGATTGTTGTTCCTTATAGAACCTATTTCAAAATAATTTCAATAGATGTTATGATGTGAATATGAGTACACGACATGATTGAACGCCAGAACAATGGGACCGGATCAAGCCCCTTCTGCCA
>NZ_JAVDQG010000014.1 GCF_031454155.1 Desmospora profundinema | reverse complement strand
GGGCTGTTACCCTCTGCGGCGGGCCGTTCCAGGCCACTTCGCCTACCTTCCACTTTTGTAACTCCATATAGGACGCCCCACAACCCCGCAAGGGAGACCCTTGCGGTTTGGGCTAATCCCGTTTCGCTCGCCGCTACTCGGGGAATCGCGTTTGCTTTCTTCTCCTCGGGGTACTAAGATGTTTCAGTTCCCCCGGTCTGCCTCTGCCCACCCTATGTGTTCAGGTGGGAGTGCCAGCGGTTTACGCTGGCGGGTTGCCCCATTCGGAAATCCCCGGATCAACGCCTGCTTACGGCTCCCCGGGGCATATCGGAGTTCGCCCCGTCCTTCATCGGCTCCTGGCGCCAAGGCATCCACCGTGTGCCCTTCCTAACTTCTCCTCAAATCACTCCGGTGAAAATTGTGGTGTTTCCCACATTTTCTTGGCTCTTTCGTATCCAGTTTTCAAGGTGCGATGTTGCTTTTTTCATTCATCACCTTGCGGCGACAAGTAATAATATATCACGGTTCTCACTCATGATCAACCCTTATTTTTGGTTTCTTTTTTTCCATGTCAGGATGGATTATCCACGTTGATGGATGTTCCCTTCTATATCATATGAAGCCCGCGTGTTACACGCGGGCCAGATGGGAATCAATCATCATATTCCACAGACATCAACAGGGTTTCACCGGTAAAAGCATCAATCTCCAGTTCCGCTTTCTCCTTCCCATTTTTAATCTTCACCTCATAAATCCAGCGTCCATCGTCTTTATCCAGTTCAATATCTTTTACCTTGCCGTCAAACTCGCTCAAGGCGATCTTTTTGGCTTTTTTATAGCTGATGCGCTTGCCGTTCCTCGGCTCTTCCTTTGTGCGTTCCTCACTCCCATCCTCGACAGCGATATCATCCGTGAGGTTCTCTTGGTGATCCTCGACAGCAGTTTTCCGCTCCTTCGGACGATGACCTTGTTCCACTTTTAGGATTTCACCGGAGTTGGCATCCATGTGAACCTCATAATTCCCGCCGGGTCCTTCCAATTCGATTTCATACACCGCACGGGCACTTGTATCGTTCAACTCGATTTCCTTGACACTCCCCGGATACCGTTCCTCCGCTTTTTGAACGGCTTCCTCAGCGGTAAGAGCGGGCGCCTTGTCGCCGGCGAAGATCTGATTCACCCCAAATCCGACTGCGGCGATGAGGATGGCTCCCGCCAAAACAGTCAGCCATGTTTTGTTCATATTTACTCACTCCTGCTTCGTTTCCTTCATTGTAGTCTCAGTGGAAGAGAATTTGATACGAAAACAACACGGTATTCAACCCGATTCTGCCTTGTCAGGAATCCGCTCGTTTTCTCGCTTCTCGTTCCAGCCTGTCAAGATCGATATTCTCACGAGTCAGTCGATCTCGCACCGAATCCGGAAACAGGCGGCGAAAGCTCTCTTCATACCCGGATCCATCCTCCGGGGTTTCGTGGCCGGTCACCTGTATCCCCTCATCCTTCCGCTCCAATCTTAAGGCCACAGGCAGACTGATCCCCGTTCCGTCAGAACCGTCTTCCAAAACCTCCAGGCAAAACACCCAACCGTACCAATTTCCTCGGTCTCCATCCCATTCTTCACCCGCTTCCTCATAGGCACATCCGATCGTTCCGCCAAATTCAGACGATACCAACCGCTTCTCCAGATATCCTCCTACCGTATCGTCCACCATTTGTCGTTCCCCCTCTTTCGTTTCCCCGTTATCATCGTCAGCATACCGGGGTTGCCCGTCAACCGATCCACATCCCATCATCAAGGCAAAGCTTCCAAGCAAAGACACCAGCAGAAAAGCGTATCGCATGAGATCCCGCCCCTTCCCTTGTCTCCATCCCTTCATAAGCAATATAACACGTTTAAAGAGACACATAAAAAATCCCCACCATGGATTAGATCCATGGTGGGGATTAGCGGCATTCCCTGAAAACCGAAGAGCGAAATTGACGACCCTGTTCTGGTTCGTTCGTGTTTGTATCCAATGGATACTCCGTAGAAAGGAGGTGATCCATCCCCACCTT
>NZ_JAVDQG010000013.1 GCF_031454155.1 Desmospora profundinema | reverse complement strand
TTGATCCGGTCCCACTGTTCTGGCGTTAAGTCATGTCGTGTACTCATCATATTCACATCTTAACATCTATCGAAATATTTTTGAAATAGGTTCTACTTCCTCACTGACTTCATCATACTCTTGTTCCCAATGAGCCACATTTTTTCACCTCTCCCAAATGCTTTCCACCGTCCTAAATAGCACTCCTATCAGTAGTTTCGGTGGAATCCCTTCGGATCAGAGTAAGCGACACAGCTAATGTAGTGACAAGAACAGCATTCAAAACGATCCCACATAATGTCTTCATTTCAAAAGAAAAAGCACCTCTTTGGGGTGCCAAGAAGTAAATCTGACTTAATTTAATAGTCTTCTTCGTTGTATAATTTGTCCAAAAAACCTTGGAATGTTCGACTAATATACAACGACTGTTTTACATCGTTACCTTCAAATACCTCTGAAAGGTCATCATCACTCGGTGCAAAAAAGACACCTGAAGGCACTTCTTTTCCTTTAGGGTAGAAAAAGCAGTACTTATTCAGCGCCGAACTGTAAGCGAAGGGAACAACCGTACCGTACTCTTGGTACTCCTCTTCCCCCTCAAAAAACAAATTCATTTGATCTACGAAATGATCAGGAGGATAAAATTCAGCTATATCCTCAGGCCCACTATCAAAGTTAACCCAAACATTATCTGCTTCTGGATCTTCATACTGTTTAAACCACTTGACAAAGTCATCTGGAAGATTGACTCCTAATTGATTTTCAAGTTCTACAATTTCTTCGTCAGAAAGAGGTTGACTCCGTTTGACCCATTCCAAAGTGAATAGAATCCTTATTGTAGCTGTTAAGGGTGCTCCCATGTCAATTCATTAGCTAGAGATCCATGTTCAAAGAAGTATAAAAAAGCAGGTATAACATCCTTAAACTCAACTAGGAACTCTTTAGGTTGATCCACACTGACTTGCTGTATAGATATAGCCTCATACTCATTGTTTGGTTCAACCGATACATTTCTAAGCATTAGGGTGTCTAAAGAATCGTGATTAGGAAAGTATTCAACTACATATACTCTTCTTCCATTAATTATATTTCCCCCACCAATCATTAATGATCCAGATGATATTTCCAAGCTTGCCTCAGTTACATTCTCACCATCAATCTTTTTCAAAGTTTCTAGAACCTCTTCCCAAGTGGGATTATCTATCACTTTAGAACTACCCTCAATTTGCAAAGATCGCTTCATCTGTCAAGCTCCTCCCATGAAGTTCTTCTTCTTCCTGGTCTAGGTGTTAGTACTTGTGTACCTTCAGGTGTCTTAATAACCAGTTTATCTAAACCTACTTCTTCCATTAAACTTTGAATGCCATTATTTTGTCCACAAGCTTTACAAAGAGGGCGATCAACTACCAAAGTGGCTTCCCCACCTAATATATTATTTTCCTTTCTATTCTTGTAAAGGTGCCAAAATGCATCTCCTTCAGCATGATAAGCTGTTTGCCCATTTGTAGCGCTTTGCTTTCTCTTGCCACCACCTTTTAACCAGCTTTCTCTCATCTCTGTATACCCACCAACATCGTTTCCCCAACCGCTTCTTCCCCAAATTTGCTGACCATCTGATTCTAAAACAGCCACTGTATGTGTCTTACTACCAGTGTCCTTATTTATAGGGGGAAGCCCTAAATCTTTTCTTATTTTGGCAACATAATCAAAGTCAACCTTATTCGTAGCAGGCCTGTATTTTGGGTTTTCCTTCAAATCTACTTTAAAGTTCTTGCTTGAAGGGGATACCTTATTTCCTAAACCACTACCTGCATCTTTATGATACCCATCAGCGGCATCGTCAAAGTGATTATAAATAAACCGCCCAACGGGACCATCTGCAGCAACAACTACTCGATTCTCAAGCTGAGGGATTAACGCTTTTAACTTGTGGCCATGGTCCGTGATCATTCCGCCACCAAAGCCGAGCAGTCCGCCTAATGCTCCCGCGATCAGAACGTTTGTCCAATTGACTTTACCATCTCGTAAAAAATCAAAAGTGGCTGTTTCTCCTACACCGGCTGCTCCACCTGAACCCAACCATGGAAACCAACGCCCCATCCAGGTAGAAGTCATTGCCATTCTTCCAAGAAGACGGGCAGCTCCAGCAAAGGCACCCAGTCCAACCGCTCCTGCTATCCCACCATAAACCGCATCCATCGCGATCTCTGTGGCCGACCCACCGCTCAACCAACCGGCTAGACCACCAAAAGCCATCCCAACCAGCATAGACCAGCCAATGACAGGCACGGTAAAGATGAACACCGTGGCTATAATGGCGAGTATAGCTGCCGCTAACAGACTAAAGATGCTGAATCCAGAAATGCTGGTGCATTCAACTTCTGTAGATTCAGATTCTACAGATGAAGTACCTTGAGCACTTATAGGAGAGATGGAGGCAAACATTTTGTCATTTACCATTGAAGAAGGTGGTTGATATTTCTCTGGAGCTTGATACTTTTCTGGAGGTTGGTATGGCTCCGGCGGTTTATATGGTTCTGGAGCCTGATATGGTTTAGGTCCTTTATACGGAGCTGGTATGGCTGGACCATCCGACACTGGAGGGTCTTCTGATATCGGCGGGCTCTTTGGTATTGCCGGGCCTTTCGGAATCGGTGGACCTGCTGGCAGTGGCGGATCCTCCGCTATTGGTGGCTCATAGCAATCCGCAGCATTGGAAAAAGAGCATCCAATTAAGAAGAGGATCATGACTACTGTAATGGCTACCAAACGATTAAAACGCACACTCATCCTCCTTTTTCTCAAGAATTGGTAACCTGATTTTATCGAACTGAGCAAAGTAGACAAATAGGATATAGGTAGTAGAACCTATTTCAAAATTCGATTAATCGACCAGAGGAAGAAAAAAGGGAGGTGACAATTGATAAGTCATTGATACGTCATAAGTTTTACAGTTTTGGCTTACGTCGTTGTCATCTTTTCTACTGGTCATTACCACTGTTTTTGCGCTAGAACCTATTTCAAAAACATTTCGATAGATGTTATGATGTGAATATGATGAGTACACGACATGATTTAACACCAGAACAGTGGGATCGGATTAAGCCTCTTCTGCCGCCTCGGAAACAAGGTCGCGGACGACCACGGGCAGATGACCGGAAAACCATCAACGGGATCTTGTACGTGCTAAAAACCGGTTGCACGTGGTCAGATATGCCCTCACATTACGGCTCCCCTGTTACCTGTTGGCGCCGTTTAAACCAGTGGTCGGAAGATGGAACCTGGGAGCAGATTTGGCAAGCGCTCCTGCAACAAATGGATGAGCAACAAAAACTGGATTGGACCAAAGCCTTTTTAGATGGAAGCTTTGTCCCTGCGAAAAAAGGGGAAAGAAAATAGGAAAAACCAAGGTTGGCAAGGGATCCAAGGTGATGCTGGTATCCGAAGGAAATGGCTTTCCCATTGGCATCCATATCACCTGTGCACAACCGCATGAAATCACGCTGGCAAGAGAAACACTCGAATCGATCCGTGTTCCGCAAAAGCGCGGTCGACCCCGGAATCGCCCCCAGGAGTTGGTTGCAGATAAAGCCTATGACAGCCATCCCTTCCGCCAATATTTACGGAAGCGGGGAATCAAACCCTCCATTCCACTGAGAAAGAGGCGAAAGGTGAAAAAGGGTCGTCCGGCCCAAGTCGGGGCGTCCTATGGTGAACGCTGGAAAATCGAACGTTGTTTTGCATGGATGGATAACTGCCGCCGTTTACTGGTTCGATATGACTCTTATGTACATATGTACAAGGCTTTCTGTTTTGTTGCACTCATCCTCTGGTCTATTAATCGAATTTTGAAATAGGTTCTAGTCAACTTTACTAAATACATGATGTAAGTTTAAATTTCGATTGATGACTGGAGGGTGAGTGCTAAAAGGAAGAAAGCCTTGTACATATTGTAAGCCGGTCTCACTTGAATAGTCGCCCATTTAGGATTCCGACTCTTTTCCAGCTTCCCCTTATTTACCCCATCTTTTTTATTGGAAGGTACAAAACTTCCCTCCAAGAAAGCCTGGACCTAATCATTCTTCTGTTGTATTTTTGAAAACTGCAAATATATAAAATAAATTACACTTATTCAATATCACTTTGTATATAAAATAAATATTTATTATACATCCTAACCATTTATAGCCAAGAAATTAAATCAGTTACTTATAGACATTTTCCATAAAAAATTCCTTCCTTTTATGATCGTGTCTAACCGTTGTTTGCTACAAAGTCAATGTAGTAGGTATAATGAAATAAATGAACTTGCGTAACTGAATAGATGATTCAAAAAGGGGGCTTATGCATACAATTATCAATCGTTGTAAGGATAATAATCCGGTGGTTCTAGAGCTTTACGATGATTAAAAGATGGATTTCCCTTGAGGGGGTTATTAAACTAGAACTACGGTCTAAAAAAGTGATAAGAAAAAAGCCAAAACCAGTTACGGATCTCCTCTTCCATCATAGACAGATGACGAACTCCAAACAAAAACAACCGAACCCAGGCATCGCCCCGTTCGGTTGCTCATCTATCCATAGAAGCCTTGACCGTTTTAAGCTATCCATTCTCACTGATCTACAAAAACCGCCGGGTACACTTCTTCCCGTTATACGTAAACAGGACGTCCCGGTGTTTGATCACCGTCTCGATGTGGACCGGACGCCCCCATAACGGATACACATGGGGCAGCGTTTTTTCGATGTATTTGACATCCAGTTCCAATCCTTCAAACCGATGCTTCAACAAGAGCTCCCCGTTGTTCCGATAATCCCCGTCCTCCACCACAATCATGGGATGCCCCCCGTTGACGCGGCTGG
>NZ_JAVDQG010000012.1 GCF_031454155.1 Desmospora profundinema | reverse complement strand
ATCCGTTCCGCACTGGCGGCCATACTCTCCACCATGTCCCGGGACGTATTGGAAAAGCGGGCGTTGTTTTTGAAAAAATCACAGTGAGCCAATACATGGGCGGCAATCAGTTTATTTTGGATCAAGCTGTTTCCTTTCAATAAAAAGGCGTAACAGGGGTTAGAATTGATCACCAATTCATAGATGCGACTCAGGTTTAAGTCGTACTGCATTTTCATCCGGTGAAACGCCTTGCCGAAGAACCATAAATATGAAAAAGCGTAAACAAGGGTTCGAAAGATCGCCGCCTATAATAAGAAAAACCGGGTAGGGTCGCCCGCCCGGTTTTAAATAAAGACTCCATAATTTGTCCTAAGTTTGGGGATGTTCCCTTAAACGCATTATATACTCATCCGTAATTTGTGTAGAAGGAACCAATTGGTAATGTTTTTCTTCTACAATTTGAGCGTTATGGTCTTCACAATCCAAATGAAACATTGCAACGACGTCGTTATCCATAAACTGCACTGATATTGGGACACATATTAAGTTGGGGAATTTGCTTATACAATAGGCCATATCCTGGCTTAATTGAACAACACCTATCCTGTCATTTCCACCTTTAGCTTGTACAGGAATAATAAAGTGTTGTCCTCTTTTATCGACGCCTACATACAACTCATCAATTTCAATCTGGCCAACATCCTTTACCTTAGTCCTTAAATGATTTTGGAGAGAAAATGTAGTAATTCCTAAGAAGATATCTATTAAACGATTGTAACGTACCTTACTAAGCAATGCCTGTTCGTCTGATAAAGCGTATTTAACCAGTATTTCCGGTGTATTATCCGGGATTTTAATACTTTGTATCGCCCGATTCGGCGTCACAAAAGGTGTATGACTTAACTTAAATGCATAACGAGCGTCTCCGCCACCAATAATAATCCATGCCTTCCCTTCCCCTGCGGTATCGGCGATGGCTTCCGGCATGTCCTTTCGATATCGATAACTATAAACGACATCTCCAACATTCTTGGGGACTTTTACCTCCAATTCATTCGCTGCTTCTATAATTTCCTCTCGTGTGAACTCCACCGACTCCATACCATTACGGTATTTATCATTAAAAATCTTAACAAGAATTTGGGCATAAGCCGATATTTTAGGCATTTTAGTCCCTCCGTTACTTTCTGTCTCTCGTGCCTATTACATCCCGTGGTACATTAAACATATCTGCAGCAGCCGACATGTTAAGACTCAATAGATTTTCATTGCCTAGATTAATAGGACCGGGCTTAATTGGAACAACATCCATCGCTTTAATGATTTGGCCTGCTACAGCACGCGCTAATAACGGAGGAACCGAATTACCAACCTGTCTAAAACCATGCCATTTAGTGACATGTAGTCTGAACCAATCAGGGAAAGAGTGTAACCGTGCTGCTTCACGTACGCTGATAACGCGACCATGGTAAGGATGGATAGGTCTAGGGCTGGTATAGGCTCCCCTTTTGCTATCCGTTCCAGCCCTTAAAGTGTTGCAAATACCTTCAGGGTGCAATTTGAAAAAACGGCTAACAGACTCAGTCTCGCCCCAATCTGTACACAAAAACCGTTTCACGGAAACTGAGGTATGTTTAGTCCGTAAAGAATTTGTTAACTTATTCTGGTGCCATACTCGCGGATAAGAAAAGTCGTTTTCGTCTTCGCTAACCCCATGCAAAATGCGAGCGTAATTGCTTTTAGGGGATACATTGTAAGGGATGGAATCGAACTTCGTTAATACATCAAATTCATCAATGTTAGGTAAATCTCCAATAGCATCTTCTACTGACGGACACAAAGGTAACAATGCCCCCTGGGTGTCTTGAAGTCCTTTTTTATGTCTAACCTCGGTAATCGGTTCAGGATAATTAGGTGCTATTACGTCCTTACGATATCCATAAACAAATAGGCGTTTCCTATCTTGCGGTACGCCATAATTAGCAGCAGTTAAAACCCTGTACGAAACAACTTCATACTTACTTTCAGTCATTTCGTAGATGAATTGATTGAGAATCTGTTTTGAATGTCCGATGGTAAGCCCGGACACATTTTCCATAACAAAGTATTTGGGTTCTATTTCCTTTACAATACGGCCAAAGTGACCTAGCAAGGAGTTACGTGGGTCATCGACCAATCGTTTCCCTATTAACGAAAAGCCTTGGCATGGAGGCCCACCAAAAACTACATCAACCGAACCAGCTTCAAGGTTGGCCCTTTCTAAAATTTCCTTTCCGGTTAGCTCGGTAATGTCTCTACAGATTGTAGCCGTATTGGGGAAATTATATTTATGTACTGCTGCATGGATAGGGTCTATTTCCACGGAACCAACAATATCAAATCCGGCTTGCTCAAAGCCTAATGACATTCCACCGGCACCACAAAACAAATCTATCGCTTTTGGTCTTTCCATTTTCATAACCTCCTGCTTCTACTATACCGACAAGAAGGAATAAGGTTAACCCCCTAGATAAATAAAAGCGAACTCCCATAAGGTGTTGTTATGGTTGAAAGTCTCGCTCGGCCACTCTTTTACAGCCACTTCGACCACCTTGGCGACAGGTTGAATGGTTGCTCGACTTCTGGTTGACTGTTTCCTTTGATAGGGTGTTGGCTGTGATTGACTGGTTATGTATGCTGGCTGGTCGAGGGAGTCCCTGTTGATCTTCTGACTGTGAGTTGTTTGTTCCTTTATTCCTTGTGGAAATGGGAATACTGGCTTTGCTGTTGTTCAAAATGAAGAATAACAAGATAGGTCTATCCGGCCCTTTCTATATTTACATTGGTCTTGGTCTATTCTAGGAGCCACCACATGGTATTATACTAGACAAGAGAGAGCGGAAAAAGCCTCACCACCGGGCCGAGTCTACGGCAAAGGAGGTGAGGCGCATGGAATGCTTCAAGCGATCACGGCGATACTTGCCGCACTTGTTACCGTTACTCGCCTCTTCCTGGATTGGCGCGAAAAGCGTCCCCTGACTGTACTTAAAAGCCACTAACGAATGGGCAGTTCGTTAGTGGCTCTGGTCTATACAGGGCTTCCCTATGCCCAGTCCTCATCAATATACAACTTGTCCAAGAATCCTTGGAATGTTCGACTGATATAAAGTGATGGTTTAATATCTTTACCCTCAAATATATCTGACAGATGAACATCCCTTGATCTAAAGAAAACACCCGAAGGCTCTTTACTTCCTTTAGGGTAAAAAAAGCAATATTCACTTGAAATGGAATCCATAGCAAAAGGAACAACGACACCTAAATCTTTATATTCCTCTCGTTCATCAAAAAATACTCTCGTTTCTTCGACGATGGTTTCAGGATCCAAAAAATCCTCTACATCATGTTCTTCACCATTAACATCAACCGCAACGAAATCACTTTCAGGCCCTTCATATTGCTTATACCACTTAACAAAGTCCTGTGGTAGCTTAACTCCCAATTGATCTTCAAGTTCAGAGATCTCGCTTTCAGAAAGAGGTTGATCAAGTTTTACCCATTTCACAAGTAAAACCCCCTACCTTCCTTTTTGACTACCCCAAAAAGCATGACCACCAGTATGGTTAAAGGTCTTATTCAAGTCCCATGGGACTAACATCATTTTACCAGTTTCCTTATCATGGTGCCATGTCAATTGTTCAGCTTTATTTTTACGTAACCCTGGACCTATTGAACCCTTGTTCTTCTCGATAGCTTTAATTTGTGAATCTGTAAATCCAAATTCTGTTCTCCAATTAGGATACTGTTCCTTAAGTAACTGAGTAGCATAACGAGTTTGATCTTGACTTTCACCAACTAGAGCATCTGCTGGAAGAGTAATTTCTAATGGTTTTCCATTTTTCCCTTTCACAGCATAGGGGGAAAAGTCTGGAAAAGCATCTTTATCATACTTTACAGTATAAGTGTTACCTACTTCTGTAGTTTGAGTGTCAACAGTGTTTCTTTTATCCCCATATCGAACCTTAAATTCACGACCATCACTAGTACGTGCCCAAAGTTCCTGTGCTTTTTCGTCCCATTCCGTTTTAAAAGAAAAATTCGGATCACCTTTACTTAACTTCGGCGGCTTTTTAGCTTTAAATGCTGTTCCTGGGCCGCCACCTGCGGCTTTGCTGTAGCTATCTGCCGCATCATCAAAGTGATTATAAATAAACCGCCCAACCGGACCATCAGCAGCAACGACTACTCGATTCTCAAGCTGAGGGATTATCTCTTTTAACTTGTGACCATGATCCGTAATAACCCCGCCACCAAAGCCGAGCAGTCCGCCTAATGCTCCCGCGATCAGAACGTTTGTCCAATTCACTTTACCTTCTCGTAAAAAATCAAAAGTGGCTGTTTCTCCTACACCGGCTGCCCCACCTGAACCCAACCACGGAAACCAACGACCCATCCAGGTAGAAGTCATCGCCATTCTTCCGAGAAGATGGGCGGTTCCCGCAAAAGCACCCAGCCCTACCGCTCCTGCGATCCCACCATAAACCGCATCCATCGCGATCTCTGTGGTTGATCCACCACTCAACCAACCGGCTACCCCTCCAACAGCCATGCCGGCAAGCATGGACCAACCGATGACGGGTACGGTAAAGACAAACACCGTGGATATAATCCCGAGTATGGCTACTGCTAACAGACTAAAAATGCTTAACCCAGAAATGCTGGTACAATCCACTTCTGTTGATTCTGATTTTACCGATGAAGTACCTTGGGCACTCACAGTGGATATTGAGGCAAACATCTTGCCATTGTCCATTGAAGAAGGAGCTTGATAACGCTCTGGAGGCTGATATTTTTCTGGAGGTTGGTATTTCTCTGGTGGCTGATATTTTTCTGGAGCCTGGTACTTATCAGGAGGTTGATAGGGCTCTGGGGCTTGATACTTTTCCGGTGGTTGATATTTCTCCGGAGCTTGGTATGGCTTTGGAGGCTCATAGGGTTTGGGAGCCTCATATGGAGCTGGATCATAACAATCTGCAGCATTGGATAAAGAGCATCCACTTAAGAATAGGATTATGACTAATGTAATGGCTACCAAACGGTTAAAACGCACGCTTATCCTCCTTTTAATTAAGAATTGGTAACCTGATTTTATCGAACGAAGCAAAGTAGACAAATAGGATTTAAGTAGTAAATTAGAGATCAAATGAGCCTGGGCTTCCCCAGGCTCATTAAGCTTCAATTCTAGGTGGCATTTGTATGACATTCGGATTTCATCCTTTACTACTCCCTCCTTCTAATAAATTTTTAATTCTATCACCAAATGAAAATGAATTAAGCATACTGTAAACGGAATTGTAATAACAACCAAGGTAAACTAGATTTTCTATTGCTTTAACTATTCGTTTATTATAATTATCAAGTTCATCATCTCTAACTTCTAATACAATCCTTTCATATATACTTCTTTTATTTTTTATATTGTATTTACGATATTGAAATTCTTTATTTTTTATTTTACGAGGTAATCTTTCTTTGATTTTATTTTCCCATATTTCAAATCCTTGTTTTGTAAAAAGAGATTCATTCAAAATTTTACTATCCATTATATTTATACGGCCAAACAATCTGAAAAAATACATTACATTATACTCATAGATTTGTAAACGCCACAGCCAATCGGATACATTATCTTCTTCAGCCTTCTTTAGTATTTCAAGGATCTTTTCTATTTCTGGTATCTCCTCAAATTTTTCAAACTCGTATTCTTTATGAAAAAGGGGGATAAACCTATTTTCATCGGACCATTCCACTTTGCTTTGACTAATTTCATCTATATCTTCATAAGTATATCTTGATACACATTGGTTTATAATTAAATCCTTAATATCATTAGCATATGATACATTACGTGTTGATTTTTGGATCAAGTCGCCAACAAGCGATAACAATTGGCGATGTGTATCAATTACTTTTTCCCACTTTGTATTATTAGACTTAGTAATTTGTCTTGCAATCTTCCCTTTTTCACCAAGATAGTATCTCAAAGCTAATAATATACCTATTAAGGTCAGAACTGGCGAAATGTTTTTCAAAATAATTAACAACATTTTATTTTCTTTCATTATAATTTCTTTTATTGCACTAATGCCATCTAATATAAACGGATAGATACGGTCAGGAGGAATTTGATTATATACAATTATAACTAAAATCCAAATTAATATATTATATAATGAAACTTGTTTTATTAACATATTCATAATCTTCCACACAGTAACTTTAGATCCTCTTAGTATATCAAAAAGTAATTTCTCATCATCGCTGTCGTTTGGTCCAGACCTAATAGAAATAACATTATATCTAATTCCTATAATAATTTTCATAATAGCCTTTTCAATAATTAATTCCAGTTTTATAATTCTAACTAGCATAGGATGATTGTCTATAACTCTATTTTTTAATATATCGAAAGCGAGGGGTAAAAAATTAATATATAATTTACGCAAAACCATATCAATGACTATATAAAATGAACTCACCATTATAAAGGTTATAATATAATATCTTATCCACATTGGAATATAAGAAGGGAATATCTGGGCAAGTACAGGAATCCAGTGATTAAAAAGTAAAATCATCTTTTTAAATATATAAAGAATAGAAGTTAATGTTAATATAATAAAATCAACAAGATAGTATCCAACAAAACCGCTAATAGCTCCCCCCAATACAAAAATAAACAGTTTATATACTCTTTTTTTCTCTTTTTCATTCCCTTTATCAATATAAAAATCATCATTTATTTTCTTTATCCACTTTGTTAACCAAAAAAATAAGTAAATAATAATGAACAATTGACACAACAAAATTCTCAGATCCCCCAGAAACTGTTCTATTTTACTCACCTCTTATAAAACAATATTTTTATTATATTATAACAAAGCTAGCCTATCCAAAAAAGAATAAACTGGTCTCTTTTTGCCGTAACATCTTCTTCTCCGCCCTCCTCATCATCGTCTGAACCGAGCTCTTCGTGATCCCCAAGAACGTTGCCACCTGTGCCATCGAAAACCCTTGCCCACCTTCATCATGTACACCTCACGCTCCAGCTTGGTCAGGTTGGACAAAGCATCCTCCACCCTCCACATTTCCCAGTCAGAGAGGGTACATTTCGGTTGTTGGTACACTTGCTGATGGGTATATCGCTGAAGGTGAATCGGATCAATAGGCCGCTCCCATTGATAGGCGGCCCGTCGTTCGATCCCCCGACGGTTTCCCGGCCGCCGGCCAGTCGTCATCCATTCCAGGGAAATCAGATCCGATTCCATGCTCCCCAGGATGGTCCGATCATTTTCGTCTGTTGTTTCTTCTCTTACGCGCCGTACCTATGTGAGTGATGGTCTGTATATGCCCCACCCCTTTTTTATTCTTCTACCTTCCATTCCTGTACTGACCAAACACCCGGGAAAATTGTTTCTGTCATACCTATTCCGCTGCTTCTTTTCGTCGTATAGATTGAATGAAGCCCACTCTTCGGAATTTCTCCCCCAACCATCCGTGTTATCCCACAGAGATATACTTTAATCCCCGGCCCCACCTCAGCCGGTTTGGTATGTCCCGAATGATCACCCGCTCAGTGCAGGTCGCTGCAAAACCATGTCGCTACTGATCGGGGCATATGAGCCCGTTCTGTTCCATCAAGACAGCAATCGGAAAGAAACCTAAAATCGACCCTTGTGATAGAATCAAAAAAATGATGCCACATTATCATTAAAAAGGAGGAAACTGTCATGAGTGATGCTTCAGAAATGCTTCAAAAGCCGCGTATCAAACCCATCACCCCGCACCTGTGGTTCGATAAGGAGGCGAAAGAAGCCGCGGAGTTCTATTGCTCCGTATTCCCGGATGCAAAAATCACGAGCAAGACGTTTTTGCACAATACTCCCTCGGGTGATTGCGACCTTGTATCGTTCACCGTCTGGGGACATCCTTTTATGGCCATCTCTGCGGGACCACTCTTTAAGTTCAATCCTTCCATATCGTTTATCGTTAATTTTGATCCGTCCCGTGAAAAGAACGCGAGAGAAAAGCTAGACGAAGTGTGGAATAAGTTGTCCGAAGGCGGTACCGCTCTTATGCCGCTTGATAAGTACCCATTCAGCGAACGATATGGATGGATCGAAGACAAGTACGGTGTCTCATGGCAGCTCATTCTTACGAATCCGGAGGGGGATCCGCGGCCCACGATTATACCCTCCTTGATGTTCGTGGGAAAAAACTGCGGCAAGGCGGAAAAGGCACGCGAGTTCTATCTTTCAATCTTTCGAAATTCGAAACCCGGCGCTCTCTTTCGGCATAGCCCCGGCCAAGAGCCCGATAAAGAGGGAACCATTATGTTCACCGACTTTATGTTGGAGAACACCTGGTTTGCTGCAATGGACAGTGCACGGGAACACTCGTTCAACTTTAACGAGGCGATTTCCCTAAAAGTCCATTGTGAGACGCAGGAGGAAATTGACTACTACTGGGAAAAACTTTCCGCTGCACCCGAAGCCGAACAGTGCGGCTGGCTCAAAGACAAATACGGTGTATCCTGGCAGATCGTCCCCGCCGCACTGGACGAGATGATGACCAAGGGCACGCCGGAACAGCGCGATCGCGTCACGCAGGCGTTCTTGAAAATGAAAAAGTTTCACATTGCGGAATTACAAAAAGCATTTAAAGGAGAATGACCATGTGAAAAATCATTGATTTAAGTGGATCTCGCTCGATGCCAATCCTGAGCATTTCAGAGATCAGGTTCCGGTTTCGAAACGACTTTTACAAACTACTCCACCCAAACCAAAAGAGATCCAAGGGTCTATCACCTTGGATCTCTTTTTGATATAAATAGAAATAGAAGAACTTATACCCAGGAGGCGTTCATGTACGCAAAATTGCATTCCGGTGCGGTGTTGGGGATTGATGGATACATCGTCGAGGTGGAAGTGGATATCAGCAATGGACTGCCCGCTTTTGAAGTGGTGGGGCTGCCGGATCCGGCGGTGAGGGAAGCGCGGGATCGGGTGCGATCGGCGGTGAAAAATACAGGATATCCGTTTCCGTTGCAGCGGATCACCGCTAACTTGGCACCGGCGGACCGGAAGAAGGAAGGGGCCGGGTTTGATTTGGCCATCGCCATCGGAGTGTTGGCGGCCAGCGGACAGGTGCCTTCGGAAGGAATCAAGCAGAGTCTGTGGCCCCGCCAGCCCGACCAACCCACGCTCCTATACACTCTTCGTACAAATACAACTGTAGTACTAAGATAGAGGAAAAGAGCAATGAAAACACGGGCTCGAAAAGCGATTAATCTCTCAACATTTTCATCGGATTTTAGAGGATGAATGCTTTTCCTTACACGAATTTACGAGTTTTGGACATGCTTATGGGATCGTAACCGACTTCTTACGATTCTACAATCACGAGCGGATTCATGGCAGCCTTGGCTACCAGTCTCCCATGGCCTTTAAACATAGCATACAAACGTCAGAGGCCCTGCTTTATGAGGTGCATCCATGACGAGCTTTTCTCCTTTGCTACCCTGATATAGGGACGAAAAGAGAAGGAATTACGTGAATGAGAGAGCTCCTGTTCTTATGTGTCCAAAGTTAGGGGTTTAATCCGATTCCAACTTAGCTCATCAGTTAAAACACCTTTCTCATAAAAATGCTTAAAAGCCTTTATAACCATATCTAAACGAACGCATAGCATTTCCCTCGCTTGCCCATCGTCCTCAGATTGATAGATTACAAGATACCGTCGCTCACCTCTTATCAAGTCTTCTCCAACAAAAAGATTTCCCTTTTTCCTAATATGTAATATAATATCGTCCACTTCGTCTCTGTTCAACCTATAGAGGGCTGATTGAACCTCTTCCCAAGTTGGACTTTCCTTTAAGTAGATATCCCGGTCGTCTTGCAACTCCACATCGTCGATAATCATCTCTTTCTTTCCTTTCGTCACCCACTCGGCTTCCCAGGGTTCGATAGAGTTGGCTTGAACGGTCTGTCTTTCTTTGCCGGATCTTACGGTTATACAAAGACTCTTTTCCGGTTCCAGCCGATCGAGCTTCATCCAGGAATATTGCCACCGTTCCAAAGCTTTGAGAAAGATCACGATCGCGATCACTATACCGACTGTTATGATAACAAAAACGAGCTCTTTAACGACTCCAAAGAGATCCATTATCCATATCCTCCTCTATACTCCATACCGGAGTGGCGGCATTGAAAGGAAAGTGTTTGACCGTGCTTTTAAAAAGGCATCCATTCGTTGCAAAAAACGCAAAGGTAAACTAAAGGCCGCACCGCCCCTCCCTTATTTATGCGGAAAGTTGAATGGCCAGACGGCCCTAGGGGCAGAACCAGCAACTGAACGACGAAACGCAATTTCACTAGAACTTATTTCAAAATTCGATTAATAGACCAGAGGATGAGTGCAACAAAACAGAAAGCCTTGTACATATGTACATAAGAGTCATATCGAACCA
>NZ_JAVDQG010000011.1 GCF_031454155.1 Desmospora profundinema | reverse complement strand
AAAGAGCTTGAATTGCTCATCATAAGAATTGAACAGGGTCGTTCATTCGCTCTTCAGTTTTCAAGGAACGCTTCTGTTGTCCGCCTTTCGGCGTGTGCCGCTCTCTTGCGGCGACAAATAATACTATACCACCTTGGAATATATGAGTCAACACTTTTTTTAAAAACAATTACGATCCATCGATTTCAGGATCCCTTCGCTCCCCTGACGCCAAATGTCATCAGGCGATAGCGCTGCTCGGACATCCTATCCTGCTGCAGTGTGATTTCCTCTACTAAGGATCGCTTCACCATTTCTTCTACTAAAAGAGACAGATCGACAACGAGGCCCTCCGAACCGATTTGCTGGTTTAATTCCCGCAGGCTCCACATCCCTTTTTGTTGATGCAAGAGATTCAACACATAACGCCCATACCATTCCAGCTTGGACAATACAGCGTATTCAACCGCCAACAATACGAGGCGAATCCGTTGTTCCGGCGATTCTCCCCCGGATGCCAATTCCTGATACCATTTGTGAATGCCGGGGTGCAATTGGCGAACTTGATTCCACAAGTCTTGTCGGGGAAATTCACCGGCTTCCATCACTGCCAACCTTCCCCACCGTCTCAACATTTCCTGGATGAAGTAATAGGCATCCATTCCTTCTCCCAATTTTAAATGCCAACGACTGCGCTGGTACCCGTCCAATAAACCGCATAATTCGATACACATTTTTTTCATCCGGTACTCCGTGGGAAATTGCCGCACGATATGGGTTAACTCCTTCACTTTCCGTTCCGGATCGTATAAGATTTCTCCATTTAGAATCCACTCCACCAAGTCTGGATGCTCATCCGCTATAATCGACGCAAATGCATGGGATAAGGAGACCCAGACCGTCTTGACCCGCCATGAACGGGAACAATACACGGCCGCTTTTTCAGCCGGTTTTGCTTCTTTGGAAAACACGAGTACCAAAAGGTCTACTGGTTCCAAAGCGGTGAGGTGAGCCGGAGGCGACGGGATTGCGAGCGCACCGATCGCTGCCGAATGGTGCTCCATCTCCTTTTTTATTTCGGGGTAAATCTGATCGCGCATCGTTCATCCCCCCCTCATTGGAAGGCCATAACAGCCGATTACCCGTTGGGTTGTAATCACCATTTCGACGGGGTTAGCAAAACTCCTGCCAAGCCACCTTTTTCCTCGCGGTTTTTCGGGAAAGCTTCATATCCTGTGCTTTTCTTCCATGTTATACTGTGGGAACAAGAAAGAAAACCATCGGATTGGTGTCAACCCCATTCACCTACCGGTCAGGGAGGAATTCCCATGTTGTTCGCCAGCAAGATTAACAAATTCCGCACGGTTGCCCTATTGCTGATTTTTCTGGGAGTCGGCGTCATGTACTTCGGTTTCTTATGGCCTTCCGCCATGCTTCTCTTTTTCCTGTTGGGACTTTTGACGATCGGCGGCAGTGTAGCCATTTATTTTTGGGTGGGAATGTTGTCCACCCAAGCGGTGCAAGTGGAGTGTCCCGAATGTACACGTACGACTAAAATTCTGGGGAAAACCGATCAATGCATGTACTGTAAAGCATGGTTGAGCTTGGATCCCAAGCACGCCCCCGATCAAAAGGGATAAACGGATTTGTAAACCCCCCCGCCTCCAACCGGCAAGGCGGAAGGGGGTTTTATTCAAACGAAGAAAAAGCTTCCGCAAGGACGGAAGCATCATTCATCATGATCGGTTTGCAAGCGGTTCTTTGGACTCCTGCTCCTGACAGGAGCGGCAACGGCCATAAATCTCCATGCGATGGTTTTCCACTTGGAAGCCGGTAACCTTAGCGGCTTCTTCTTCTACTTTGATTAAGGAAGGATACTCAAAATCCACTATTTTTCCACATTCACGGCAGATGATGTGGTAATGCTCATGCATATTGGCATCAAAGCGACTGGACGAGTCTCCGTAGGTGAGCTCGCGTACTAAACCGGCTTCCTTGAATACACGAAGATTATTGTAGACCGTGGCTACACTCATGTTGGGAAACCGCCCCTCCAACGCTTTGTAGATGTCATCAGCGGTGGGGTGGCCCAAGGAGGTCAGCAAGTATTCCAGTATGGCATACCGCTGTGGTGTCATCCGAACACCGGTCGATTTTAGTTGTTCTACTGCCCGATTCAGGCGGTTATTTTCCATCCCCATCCACCTCGCTCTATTCCACCAAGCACCCAGGCATAAAATGATTCTCTTTTTAGAATATCTATAAACAGTCTACTGTCCACCCTCTCGGTTGTCAATGGGTCTGATCCCCCACCTGATTTTTACCGTGCCAACACAGAGGCAAAAGATCACACTGATGGCACTTGGGATTGCGGGCGGCACACACCCGTCGGCCGTGCCAGATCAGTCGATGGTGGGTCAGGGTCCAATCCTTGCGGGGAATCCGTTTGGTCAGCTGACGCTCCGTCTCCAAAGGATTGTCGCTGTCGGCCAACGCCAACCGGTTGGCCACCCGTTGTACATGGGTGTCGACTGCCAAGGCGGGAACATCGAAGGCATTGGACAACACCACATTGGCGGTCTTTCGACCGACACCGGGCAACGCTTCCAACTGGCTGCGTTTTTTCGGAACCTGCCCCCCGTATTGTTGTACCAATATCCGACAGGTTGCCAAGATGTTTTTACTTTTATTCCGGTATAAACCCAAGCCTCTGATCTCCTCTGCCAGCTCCTCCTCAGTCAGTGGAAGAAAATCCTCGGGAGTGGGGTATTTGGAAAATAATGATTTCGTCACAATATTAACCTGCCGATCCGTAGACTGGGCGGATAAGATAGTGGCAATCAGCAGTTCGAAGGGATTGCGGAAATTCAGTTCACAGTGGGCATCTGGATACAGTTCCGCCAGGGTTTCCAACATCTTTTTTGTTTGCACCCGCTTCGGTTTGGAAGAGGCTTTCCCCACTGTTCTTCCCCCTTTTTGTCTCAATATCCCTTAAGCAAATCCAATTCGTTTTGCAGCGGTTCGTCTCCCTTCAGATAGAGGGAGAGGTTTTCTTGAAAAATGTCCAACGCCCTTGTCATATACCCGGGAGAACGTCCAGACAGGTGAGGGGTGAGAAGGACATTATCCAGATCCCAAAAGGGATGATCCGCCGGCAAAGGCTCCCGTTCAAATACATCCAGAACCGCTCCACCGATCCTCCGGTCCCGCAGTGCCTGTAACAGTGACTCCTCGTTTACAACACTTCCCCGAGCCATATTAATAAGATAGGCATCCGGCTTCATCCAACGCAATTCCCGTTCTCCAACAAAGTGTCGTGTGCGAGGGGTGAGCGGCAAGGTGATCAGGACATAATCCGCTTGGGAAAATACCATTTCTCGCTGGTCCGGGGTAAACATACGGTCAAAGTGATCCACCGGAAGGCCCGATGTGTTCATCCCCCAAACCTGGATGTCAAAAGCCCGCGCTCGTTTAGCAACCGCCTGTCCGATCGCACCGGCACCGATAATCGCCAACGTTTTTCCACACAGTTCACCCATACGGATAGTCCTGTCCCAATGTTTCTCCTGTTGTAACAAGTATAGATGATGGACTCTCCGGGTCAACTGGAGCAAAACGGCCATGGCATATTCCCCCATGGGAACGGCGTGAATCCCGCGAGCATTGCTGACACGGATGCCGTTATTTCGCAACGTGTCAAAGGGCAGCCATTCCACTCCCGCACTAATCACATGGATCCAACGAAGTCGCGGAAATTTTTTTACGATAGCATCATTCAAATCTTCCCCGTAGGTAATCAGTACATCCGCATGGGCCGCTTCCTTCTCGGCTTGTCCGATATCGGTACAAAACGTGTAGGAAACGGCAGGAAAACACTGGCGTAACCGCTCCTGATGTTTTTTTCCTATTTTGGCAGATGAGACAACGTGTATCATCTTTCCCCTCCCTCGGGTTATGGACGCATCCTCGCCTCCACGATCAATTCTGTGCTGTGAGGACCAAAGGGTTCACGCCGAAACCCTCCGTACCGCTGGGTCACTTCCAAACCGGCCAACTGGAGGAGATGCATCAATTCAGACGGGTATACATATCGCAGGGAAAAGGTGGTGCGAAGACGCTCAATCGTGGTCCCGTCAGGGTCGAAGCGTTCATAATATCGGGCTACATCCGCCCGTTGGTGAAAGTGATCATACCGGGTTCGATCACTCACTTCCACCACTTCACCCGTACCGGGTATGGAAAACGTTCCACGGTGAAGGATACAATCCTCCTTTTCCACCATCCACTCCACATGGGGGACAAATACGTTCAAAGCCAGCCGCCCTTCTTCCTCCAGATGTTCCCGGATACATCCCAGAGCGGCCAACTGTTCCCTTGCATTCATCAAATGGAGGAACGAGCGGTAAGGGATAATAACGAGAGGAAAACGCCGTTCCAGGTTAAACTCTTTCATATCTCCTTCTATCCACTCACAACGATCCACTAATCCCCATGCCATTGCTTTTTCCTTTGCTCTGTCCAACATACGGACCTCCCGGTCCAGGCCCACCACCTCCACTCCATGGCGAGCGATTCCCAGCGTACACCGACCGGTTCCACAACCCAACTCCAACACGGGCCCACCGGTATTTATCGCTAAATCCGCATAATACGCTACATCCCCATCCAAACCGTTGGATGTCCAATCATAGTAATCGGGAAAGCGATACATCTGTCTTCATTCACCTCATTCCTTCCAGACAGAAAGAAAGGGTTGGGCAACACCCCAACCCCTGTACCGTGAAAGACCGTTATTTCAGGTGATCACGTACCCAGATCAGTGCCTCGTCTACGTGTCCATCCACCTTTACCTTGCGCCAAGACCGAGCGAGGTTTCCTTCCTTGTCGATGACAAAAGTGGAGCGGACAATCCCCCATTTTTTCTTGCCGAACATGTTTTTCTCCTGATAAACCCCGTATTTACGGCAAACTTCGGCCTCGGTGTCGCTTAAGAGCAAAAACGGTAAATCGTATTTGTTGATAAACTTCTCATGGGACTTCAAGTCATCCATACTGACTCCCAGAATAACCGTATCCAGATCGGCAAAATCCTGCTGTCGATCCCGGAAATCACAGGATTCTGCGGTACATCCCGGAGTGTTGTCTTTTGGATAAAAATAGAGAATCACATTTTTTTCTCCGCGGTAATCGGACAGCGAAACGTTTTCCCCATTGGATGCGGGCAATGTAAAATCCGGTGCTGCACTTCCCTCTTTCAACATAGGACTATGCACCTCCCTGTCTGTATCTCTTTTATTGTACCACGACAGAAAAATAAACCAAAAAACCGCCCCGATTCACGTGAGGCGGTAAAAAGGAAGACCTACCACTGTATGATCCGGTATGCGCAAAGGATAAAAAGACGGGACATGATTTCCTGCTGTTTCCCTTCCCCTGTAAGCTTTTCCGGCTTCTGCTCCACCTGACGGACCGGGCAGCTCTCCCGGTATCCCGGGCGGTGCTCCGGGCGGTGCTCCAGGCGGTTCCTCGGGCGGTACCTCGGGTGGCGTCCCCGGCTCGACCGGGATTCTGGGGGGAAGCCCTGCTTCGGGGGGCATCTCCTCCTGAGGAGGGGAGACGGGAGGGGCCGCTCTTCCCATCGTCATATTGAAGGTATTTCCGAGATTGACCGACCCACCGGCGGTAACGGTGCTGACCTCGATAGATTGGGTTTTGATGCATATCTCCATCCAAATCCACCCACTCTCAGACTTGATCGATGATGTCCGGGTCGATGGCTTGGTTTTGTTCCAGGTCAATATTTCGAGAGAAATCCCCGATGGGGGACGACCCACCTAACGACTTGGAGTTACTCTCCGCTCCGATATTGACGGTGTTACCAAAGTTGACGGACCCTGCGCTGGAAACACTGTGTATTTTTAGATTGAAGATATTATTGATTGTCCCCATCGCCGATCCTCCCCGCCGCCTAGGTCTAACCTATCCTATGTGTCTGATCTGGGCGGTGTGATTTCCCTTCAATTCTCCGATACGCGAATAGAAGGGGATTCGGTTGGGGTATTCCTGTCCTTTTTCAGCAGCAATTCGATAATCCCACGACGATAGCGCGCCCGGTGATGGCGACGGCTTACTGCGACACCCAGATCCACCTTCCGCTCAAATGACCCGGTATAACGCTCCCTGACCACTGCACGATAATGGGACTTACGGGAAGGGATTTCCCCCCGCAACCACAGAGCTCTTCCTTCCACCCGTAACACCACTTGAGAAAGATCCTGAATGCCGGGCAATTCAATGAGAACCAGTACATCTTCGTTACCGTGGTAAACATCCACCAACGGCCTCTCCGATTTGTCAATGGGAACGGTCTCTTCCATCTCTGCCCAAAAGTCATCGCCCAGGAACTGGCGGGCTAAGCGGCTCCATTTGGAAAACTGCTGATGGGGGTTCATGGAGCTTCTCCTTTCCGACCGCAAGCTCTCATTCATCAAGATATGCACACACCCCGGCAAACGTCACTCCTCCACCATTCGTTCATCGTCTCCCCCAGGTAACGAACAGTCGGTTTAGATTTCGTTTTATGCTCCAATGTCCTTAACAGCAGTGCATGCTCTCCATAGGCAGGGCCATATAATGGAGATAGACGGGGGCAAACCGGAGGTGATACCCTCATGATCGTCGCACACCTGTGGGATCGACTAAACCGGATGGAACAGGAGATGGAACGCCTGCGCCAAGAAAACATCGAATTAAGAAAACAGATTGAATCCCTCCAACCCATCTCGATTGAACGATTAGAGTATAAAATCCAGGAATTGAGTATCCAAACCTTGAGCGGCACACTTAATATCGGCCTTACCACCCATAGTGATGGACAGGGTCTTGAAAAATGGATTGAATCGATGCACCGTGATGGAAAGGCCAACATGGAATTAGGTGAATTAAAGCCTGGTGATGCGCTTCCCATCGAAGATGAAAGTTCTCCTCAAACAGACGGATCCAAGGGTGACAGCAACAATCTCGGAGGTGAAACACCCCGGAAACCCTCTTCTTGATCGATTAGTTTCCCGCTCCGCGATAGTGACGGATTCCCCAGTTCCATACGACAATCCCCAGCCCCAGGTAGATCAATCCCATCACTGGTGTCAGCAAAGCAAACGTGAGCCAGCGGTCGTCCCGCAGCAAAAAGCTGGCGGGATAAAAACCGACAAAAGCAAACGGAAGCAGCCAGGTCAGGACCCACTGGATAATGGAATGGTAGATGTTCACAGGATAGCGACCGTAATTGCCCACATTATACATAATGGGTTGGATATCAGTCTTTGAATCGGAGAACAGGCTGATACTGGTCAACAGGACGTGTATGCCTCCATAGATGGCTGCTCCACCGATTACAAAGAGGAAGAACAACAAGGGATCCATCCAATGGAAGGTCCACTCCATCTGCCAAACGGCCCATCCCATCACCAAAAGGCCGGTTACGGCGCCTACAAGGGACTCCGGTGTCATCGTTTCCATCACAATTTGATACAAACTGTGAACCGGACGGGTTAGTACACGATCCATTTCCCCTTTAATAATATAGCGTTCATTGAAATCCCATAAATTAAAGAAAGCAGAGAATACCGCAAAGGGAACCAGAAAATAGCCATAAATGAAAATCACTTCTTCCCGGGTCCATCCGCTCAATTGAGTGGTATGGGTGAAAACCACCAGAATAAAGATGAGGTTAACCGCCTGAAACAGCAAATCGGTCCCCAATTGAACCAAAAAATCACTGCGATATTCCAAACGGACCTTCAGGTATTGAACCAGGTAACGTAAAAAGAGCTCGGCTTGAAACATCGCTTACCCTCCTTGCACAACCAGACGTCTGCGTGCATGGAACCACAATCCCCGGATCGGGATCCAGAGAAGCAAAACCCAAATCGCCTGTACCATCAGAAAGGACCACAACTCCTCCATCGGCATCCCATGTGACAGGATGGTGCTGGGTACATAGCTGATCCCCTGAAAAGGAAGAAAAGACAGCCCCTGCTGCGCCCATGCGGGGAAAAAGTGAAGGGGGATTACTAATCCGGATAAGAGGTCGACCATCACCCGTTTGGCGCGAATCAACCCGTTATTGTTCAGGATGAAAAATGCAAACAGTCCCGTCAGGATATTGATCTGCGTATTGATGAAAAAGCCCAGAATCAAACTGACGGCAAACCATCCCCACACCGCCCCAAAGGTCGGCAGCTGAACAGGGAAAAGGAGGGAGACGATTACCATGCCGGGAACGCTGAACATCAGCAAACGAAACAACCCTTCACCCAAACCCTGAAATCCTTTCACCCATAAATAGTGATAAGGGCGAATCAGCTGGACCGCCACCGTTCCATCCCGGATCTCCTGCGCAATCTCCCGATCCAGGTTGTTAAAATAAAAGGCCCGCGACATCCAGGCTACGGCCACATAGGTGGTGATCTGCACGGCTGTGGTTCCATTAAGGGATTCGTTCCCCCCGTATATGGCCATCCACAGGAAATAGTAGACCCCGATATTTAAGCTGTAGATCACGATGCCACTGTAGTAGTTGACACGGTAGGCCAACATCATCAGAAAACGGATCCGGACAAGCTCCCGATAAGTGTTAAGCATGCCGGATACCCTCCCGGTAGATCCTCCGTACAATCTCTTCAGTGGTGGTCTCCTCCAGCCGCACTTCCTGGATTGGAACATGGGGAGTGAGACGATTGAGAAGATCGGACATGCCCGTCTCGCCCATGGTATTCAACTGAGCGATAAAACGACGATCATCTTCTTTATGCCAATCGGCAACCTCTCCTGCCCACTGTTGCAGGTTCCGCAACGACACCCTGTCGCCGAAAACAAATCGAATGCGTGCTTTTCCACTCCATTGTTGACGAAGCTCCTCGAGACCACCGTCATAGATGATCCGGCCTCGATCCAACATCACCACTCGATGACATAGTGCTTCGATGTCGGAGATATCGTGCGTGGTAAGGAGGATGGTGGTTCCATACTCCTGGTTCACTTGACGGAGGAATTGACGAATGTTCTCCTTCACCAATACATCCAAGCCAATCGTCGGTTCGTCCAAAAAAACCAAACGAGGTTGGTGAATGAGAGCGGCCGCCAATTCACAGCGCATCCGCTGTCCCAGACTCAGCTTCCGAACCGGCTGATCCAGAAGTGAACCGATATCCAACACTTCAATCAGGCGGTCCATATGGGAACCATATGCCCCCTCCGGTACCCGGTACAGTTTCTGTAATAACCGAAACGATTCTCTGACTGCGATGTCCCACCACAATTGGCTGCGCTGCCCAAACACGACACCGATCGTCCGGACAAACGACTCCCTCTCCCTGTGCGGATCAAATCCATTTACCTTTAACACGCCGGATGTCGGTTCCAAGATACCGGTCAACATCTTAATCGTGGTCGACTTACCCGCACCGTTTTCTCCGATGTATCCGACCACCTCCCCGGAATCGACGGACAGATCGATGGCGTCCACCGCTCGGACCGTGGTGTATTGCCGGTTTAAGAGATCGCGAAAGGCACCTGTCAGCCCCGGACGGCTCCGGTACAATTTGAATTCCTTGGTTAACCCCTTCGCTTCAATACTTCGCACCCCTGATCCCCCCTCTGGTTCTCCTCCTGTAAAAAAGCACCCCGTCGGCGGGATGCCCTCTTCGTATTTGTCGTTTTCTTTAGTATTCCTGGATAACCGGATGAAGCATCAGTTCATCCACCACCACATGACGGGGGGCGGAAGCCATGTAGAGGGCGGCTTCCGCTACATCTTCCGCCTCCAGCCATCCTTCCTTTTCCGAAGCTCCTTGCTTGGTATCGTTAAAATACGTATCCGTCATCCCTGGACGAATGCTTCCTACCCGAATCCCCAGCTTCCGCACTTCCTTGGACAAGGCACCGCTCAACCCTTCCAGGCCGAACTTACTGGCACAGTAAGCCGCTCCTTTGGGGATGGTTCGAACCCCCACATCCGAAGAGATATGGATGATTTGTCCTTGCCCCCGGTCGATCATGGGGTCCAATACGGCCTTGGCAAACAGAAAGCTGCCTGTCAAGTTAACTCGGATCACCTGCTCCCATTCATCCAGCGAAATATCCTTGATCGACTTAAAACTGCCAATACCGGCGTTGTTGATTAAGATATCCACTTTGCCGAATTCATCCAGCGCCCGGGAAACCGCAGCATCCACATCGGCTTCACGGGTGACATCCGCTGGAAAAGGGACCGCTTTACGCCCTGATTCCCGAACCCTTTCCGCCACACGCTCCAGGTCGAATTCGGATCGGCCCACCAATAAAGAATCGGCTCCTTCTCTGGAAAATGCCACCGCGATGGCTTCCCCGATTCCTCGGCTTGCGCCGGTGATGATAGCCGTTTTATTTTTCAATCTCACGATTACGATCACTCCCATACAAGCCGTTTGCACTTAAACGGTTCCCGCCGCATCATTACTTCCACTTGGCCTTTGACGGCTCCTTCCTATCATAGAAGGAAGATCCGGTGCATGCAAGAAAACCGTTTCCCGCTGACTGAAATTTTTTCCCAAACGGCCGGGATCAATGAGCGTGTTGATGAATCAAATCAGACAATTTGGTTTCCACTCCCGCTCCGTCATGTTCCAGGTCGGCTTCCGTCACCTGGAGACGAAGGGTACGCTTATCCAAATCAAGGGCTTCCTCCAAGGATCCCATCAGATCCGTCGCACGACGGTCCAGGAGCAGAATTAACTCCATCTCCCGCTCACCGATATAAAACATGACTTCCAGACTATTCAAGCTCCTGCGCAGATCGCCTGTCGGATGAAAAACAAATTCCTGAATAAAAGGATGACGAGAATAATATTTCTCAAATTCAAAATCGATGTTGACTAACTGGAAGCCGATCCGTTCGACTACCTTCAGGACTTGTTCTACCATGGGATGGGGGAGAACCTCGATCCCATCGTGGTCATCCGGATCCACCGCCATCTTGATATTTAAACCCGTCTTCAAATAAACCGGACATCCCCCCGTCGTCACTGGAGTATCTTCCGGCAGATGGATTTCAAAGGGAATCACCTTAGATTCACGGGGACCGATGGTAAACACTTCAGAGAGGCGAAATTCTTCCATCACATACTCATGCTGAGAACCGTCTTGGTGATACACCACTACCAAAAACAAATAAATCTCGTCCACTTCCTGCTCTACTTGTCCACCTTGGATGTGGACCTCCCCTTCGATCAAACTTCCCTGTCGATATCGGGTCTGCTTGAGGCGGGTGTCCACTTTGGCGTTGCCGACTCCAAAACGGGCCAACGCCTTGTTGAAAAGAGACATATCGCGTTCCTCCCCGAAGCAAATTTATCTCAGCAACGTTTGGATGGTGTCGACGGGGCTGTCGATCGGATCGTGCTGATTGTCATGGTCATAAGTGAGTGTGCCGTCAGGGTCGTCCAGTTGCCAACTGAAGGACGTCATCATCTTACGGGAACCCCGTATGATCTCCACATCCATATGGACTTCATGGCTGTCCACGTCAAAGAATAAGTTCAATTCATCCAGATACCCGTGATACCGTTCCGCCGGCCGGAACTGAAATATTTGCAGGAAAGGAAGTTGCTTGCATTGGGGGGAATACTCGTTGAATACACGGTACATGATGAAGCCCGACCGCTCAATTTCACCCAGCACTTTTTCCACTGTTCGGTGCGGGAAAACCTCGATACGATCCAAATCCTTGGGATCTACCGCCATCTTGATATCCAGCCCCGTTTTTAAATGAATGGGAAAGCGCCCGCAAGACATAGGCGTATGATAAGGCAGACGGATTTGAAAGGGGATGATCTGATACTCCTTTTGCTGAATGACAAAGGATTCGCTCAGCTTGTAATGTTCCAATACATGCTGAATCTTCTTATCGTTTCTAAGGTATTCGACCATCAGGTATAAATAAATGTCATCCACCTGCTGACTGGCATGGCCGCCGCGAATCAATACTTCCCCCTTCACGATGTCCCCAGGTTGGAACTGTGAAGTCTCCAAGCGGGTATCCACTTTTGCCGACCCGACTCCCAAACTGGCTAAGGCTTTGTTAAACAAGGCTTTTTCACCTCCTGGAATAGGAAGGGATGGGAACGGTCACTCCCATCCCTCGTCGTAAATCGAAGACACACCACGCACTCTCATGGAATCATCCGATCCGGGTTCAATACCCGATCCGCTTCTTCTTCGCCGAGAAGCCCTTCTTCCATCACGACTTGACGCAACGTTTTTCCTTCTGTGTAGGCTTTTTTAGCAACTTCAGCCGCTTTGTCATACCCCAGAGACGGATTCAGGGCCGTTGCCAACGCCAGGGATTGCTCAACCAGTTCTCGACAACGCCTTTCATCCACTTCCAACCCGGCCACAGCTCGCTTGCGAAAAACTTCCATGGCTCTTGTCAGGATATCAATGGACTGGAGTACATTATGGGCGATTACCGGCATCATCACATTCAGTTCCAATTGAGCCCGTGTACCTGCTGCCGTGATGGCTGCATCGTTTCCGATCACCTGTACCGTCACCATGTTAACCATTTCGGCCATCACCGGATTCACCTTGCCAGGCATGATCGAAGAGCCGGGTTGAACTGCGGGCAGTCTCATCTCCGCCAAACCCGTACGGGGACCTGAGCTCAGCAAACGCAGATCGCTGACGCATTTATCCAGATGAACGGCCAAAACCTTGAGGGCACCATGGACTTTAATAGCCGCACCGGTGTTTTGTATAAACGCAAACCGATTATCCGGTTCCCGGAACGGCAAGCCCGTTCGGTCAGCCACCTCCTGTACTGCACGGTCAGCATATCCTGGCGGTGTGTTGATCCCGGTTCCCACGGCGTTTCCACCCAGACCTATTTGATATAACAGCGGCAAGCTCTCACGAATCCCGTCCAATGCATGTTCCAGCGACTGACCATACGCGGATAACTCCTGTCCTACACGCAATGGAACCGCATCCTGCAAGTGTGTCCGTCCCGGCTTAACAATATTGTCAAACACTTCTGCCTTGTGATGAATTTCCCTGATCAAGCGTTCAGCCGCCGGGATCAATCCTTGATGAATCGTCTCTGCAGCGGCGATGTTTATCGCCACATGGATCGTGTCGTTCGTGGACTGCCCCCGGTTCACATGGTCGTTGGGATGAACCCGTTCCGTTTCTCCCACACGTCCTCCCAGGATTTCAGCCGCACGGTTGGCAATCACTTCGTTGGCATTCATGTTTTGGGAAGTGCCCGCTCCCGCTTGGTAGACATCCACTACAAAATGATCATCCCAGCGGCCTTCCATGACTTCCTCGGCAGCCTGGATGATCGCACGGGCTAAATTGGGCTCCAACTGTCCGCAAACTTCATTGGCCCTCGCAGCAGCGGCCTTTACAATGCCTTGTGCACGGATAAACGAACGGGGAAGCCGCATTCCGCTGATCGGAAAGTTCTCTACGGCGCGTTGGGTTTGTGCCCCGTAATACATGGACTGAGGAATGCTTACTTCTCCCATCGAATCCCGCTGCACACGTGTTTTTGTATTCATCGAGTACACCTCCAAAGGGAGTGGTTCCTCTTTATTTTCCCTTTGGGTTATCGATTGAACACATGTTGGACGTACTCTTCCAATTGTTTGGCAATGGCGTCATGTGCTTGGCGTTCTTTTTCCAAACGACGCTGTTTTGCCCAAGCTTCCTGCTCTTTTTGGTGATATTCCGCTTCCAGGCGCGCTTGGCGTTCCGCCTCTTCTCTGACCTGACGCTCCGCTTCCACTTGCTCTGCCGCTTCCCGCTCCAGGTGTACTTGGCGCTCCGCCTCTTCCTGGGCACGGCGCTCGGCTTCCGCCTGCTCTGCCGCTTTTGGCTCCAGGTGTTCGCGCTCCATCCGCTCCGCTTCCAGGCGTGCTTGGCGCTCCGCCTCTTCCTGAGTCCGGCGCTCGGCTTCTGCCCGTTTTGCCGCTTCACGCTCCAGGCGTTTGCGTTCCATCCGCTCCGCTTCCAGGCGTGCTTGGCG
>NZ_JAVDQG010000010.1 GCF_031454155.1 Desmospora profundinema | reverse complement strand
CCACCCGTTCCCATCCCGAACACGGCAGTTAAGCCCTCCAGCGCCGATGGTACTTGGGGCGCAGGCCCCTGGGAGAGTAGGACGTCGCCAGGCGTATCCCCTATATGGGGATACAATAAAAAGGGTATTGACAGCTGGAAATGCCCATTATATAATATATCTTGTCCTTTGAGAAAGGGACAACATTGATCCTCAGTAGCTCAATGGTAGAGCGCCCGGCTGTTAACCGGTAGGTTGCAGGTTCGAGTCCTGCCTGAGGAGCCACCTGCTCCCATAGCTCAGTCGGTAGAGCGCTTCCATGGTAAGGAAGAGGTCACCAGTTCGAGTCTGGTTGGGAGCTCCAGAATGGCCCGTTGGTGAAGCGGTTAACACACCAGCCTTTCACGCTGGCATGCAGGGGTTCGAATCCCCTACGGGTCACCATCAAGCGGACGGTTAGCTCAGCTGGGAGAGCACCTGCCTTACAAGCAGGGGGTCGCAGGTTCGAGCCCTGCACCGTCCACCACCAGGAACCTGCGACAGGTTCTACGGAGGGGTAGCGAAGTGGCCAAACGCAGCAGACTGTAAATCTGCCGGCTCTGCCTTCGTAGGTTCGAATCCTACCCCCTCCACCATTATTGGGGCGTAGCCAAGCGGTAAGGCAACGGACTTTGACTCCGTCATGCGTAGGTTCGATCCCTACCGCCCCAGCCATGTGAGCCATTAGCTCAGTTGGCAGAGCACCTGACTTTTAATCAGGGTGTCCCAGGTTCGAGTCCTGGATGGCTCACCATTTCCATCTTTAAAAATAGGAAGGGTCGGATGTCTTGCAGCTTGTACGACCCACCATTACATAACGTGCGGAAGTGGCTCAGTGGTAGAGCACCGCCTTGCCAAGGCGGGGGTCGCGGGTTCGAATCCCGTCTTCCGCTCCACAAAAAAGCCTTCCTCATTCAGGAAGGCTTTTTTCTTTATTGAGATATGAAAAAATTGGAACCGAAAAATGAGATATGTAAAGCAATGAATCTTCATCAACAAAAAATGGGCTTCACTGGTTTTGTTCAAATGAACAGCACCGAGTGATAGGTACAAACCCTGATAGAACAAGGCGTTTCATAAGAGTCTCCGTGATGTTGGACCAAGGATTCCTTCCATCTAATTCCTTTTAAAAATAAATATGCATACGCTTTCATTCCCGTCGTTTCATGGAAAAAAGCCCTTGATAAAACTGTGTTACAATGTGAGAAGACACAGGGGAAAGCATCCCTAATACTACAGTTGTCCTTATAAGAGCAGGCGCAGATATGAGAAGGGAGGGTGGTGGATGGCTGCGATCCTTTGCGCTTTTTGCAAGAGATCGAAGACAGCCCGCCAGCCCGACCCACCCACGCTCCTATACACTCTTCGCACAAATGCAACTGTAGTACTAAATAGAAACAGGAAGTTGAGGGGTACACGTGCAGAAGGAGAAACAGAGGAAACCGATTTCCATTGTTGGCGTTCCAATGGATCTGGGAGCCGATCGACGCGGTGTCGATATGGGTCCCAGTGCGATCCGCTATGCTTCTTTGCAGGAGAAACTGACTTCTTTGGGATACGATGTGGAGGATCTGGGCAATCTTCAGGTACCCACGCCGGAGTCCTATGATGTGGGTCAACAGCAGCTGAAGTACTTGCGTGAAGTCCACGCCGTCAGTGAAGAATTGGCACAAACACTGGACCGGGTGGTGGCTGCTGGACGTTTCCCGCTGATCTTGGGAGGCGACCACAGTATCGCCATCGGTACGATAGCAGGTGTGGCGCGTCACCATCGCCAAATGGGCTTAATCTGGTTTGATGCCCATGGGGATTTGAACACGGCGGAAACCACTCCGTCGGGAAACATTCACGGGATGCCCCTGGCTGTCAGTTTGGGATACGGTCATCCGGATTTGGTCCATATCGGTGGTTATGCACCCAAAATCCGTCCTGAAAATATCGTTATCATCGGGGCGCGCCAATTGGACGAAGGGGAACGGAAACTGATTCGTGAACAGGGTATTCGTGTCTTCACGATGCATGATATTGACCGTCTCGGGATGGGGAACGTGATGGAGGAGACGCTGCAAATCGTGACGGATGGGACCGACGGGGTTCATCTCAGCCTCGACCTGGACGGACTGGATCCCAATGATGCTCCCGGAGTCGGTACTCCCGTCGCAGGTGGAATCACGTATCGGGAAAGCCATTTGGCTCTGGAATTGCTGGCGGAAGCCGATATTTTAACTTCCGCTGAATTTGTTGAAGTGAATCCCATCTTGGATACGGGCAACCGGACAGCCAAGGTGGCCGTCGCTCTAATTGGTTCCGTTTTTGGAGAAAAAGTGCTTTAAGCGAAAAAACAGGTTTTTTGGAACATCCCCCGAAAATGATTTTCGGGGTTTTTCGTTTTTTTTCGACGTTTTTTGTAAGCGCTACCTCCCTCTGTCGACGTGTAAAGGGGGCTGGGAAAGCCGGGTTTTGGTGTAAAATGGAGCCGTATTATCCCTGTTTCTGATCACACTTTTTGATAAAATAGGAGGGACAGCCGTCAAAGGGTTTTTTCGGTGGGACAGCAATTCGCCCAAAATAATTGAATTCTTCGCAGATTGCTTTCCCAATATCATTCACAAAGGAGTGATGGTGTCTCATGAGCAACCCAAACCCTTCGCTGGAATCCGAAAAAGAGCATCCGTTGCGAAAAGATGTACGCTTCTTGGGACACATCCTGGGAGACGTGCTGGTGATGCAGGGAGGGCCGAACCTCCTGCAACAAGTCGAAGAAATCCGCGAACTGACGAAGGAACTTCGGGCATCCGGCGATCCTGAGCTGTTGAAGCGGTGCAAACAGGTGATTCGGGAGTTGCCGCCTTCCATGCGTCGGGACGTTATTCGCGCTTTTGCGATTTATTTTCAATTGGTTAATATCGCCGAGCAAAACCATCGAATCCGACGCCATCGCGAATATCGCCGGGGAGAAGAGTCATCGGCTCAGCCCTTTTCCATTGAAAGTGCGGTTCGTACATTGAAGGAGATGGAACTGACCGCGGATCAAGTCGCATCCATGTTGGACCAACTCTCTCTGGAATTGATTATGACGGCACATCCTACAGAAGCGATGCGTCGCACCATCCTGGATATCCATCACCGGATTGCCGATCACGTGGCCCGGTTGGGAGATCCCTTGTTGACCGAATCGGTGAAAAAACAGATTCGCGATGAGTTGCTGGCTGAAGTGATCACCTTATGGCAAAGCGACGAGTTGCGCCATCGCAAACCGACGGTGTTGGACGAGGTGCGAAACGGGCTGTATTACATGGATGAGACGTTGTTCGATGTTCTGCCTGAAGTACACCGGGAGCTGGAACACGCCTTGGAACGGCATTATCCGGAACGAAATTGGCATGTTCCCTGTTTCCTCCGCTTTGGTTCCTGGATCGGTGGGGACCGGGACGGAAACCCCTGGGTGACCCCTGAGGTAACATGGCAAACCCTAAAGATGCAGCGCGCATTGGTGATCGAAAAATATGAGCGTTCGATTCGCCGCATGATCGGGAAACTGAGTCATTCCACCCGCCAGGTGAATATCCCGAGTCAGTTGATCGATTCCTTGAAGAAGGACGAACAAGAAGTGGTGTTGGAGGATATCGGCCAAGGCAAGTGGCGCAACGAGCACGAACCTTATCGCCGCAAATGCACCTATATCCTTGCCCGCTTGCGGCACACCTGCCTCAATCAGCAAGATCGGGGCGCTTACGACAGCGTAGAGCCGTTTTTGGAGGATCTGAAGCTGATCGACCGAAGTTTGCGCACCCATCAGGCTCATGCCATCGCCGATGGAGAACTGGCGATTTTGATCCGCCAGGTGGAGTTGTTCGGTTTCCACTTGCTTACCCTGGATGTCCGGCAGGACAGTGGCGAACATGAAGCGGCCTTGACTGAGATCCTGTCTTCTTTGGGGATTGTATCCGACTACAAGGGATTGTCGGAAGAGGAGAAAATAAAGCTGCTGACAGATCTGTTGGCGGATCCGCGCCCGTTGACTTCCTCCTTTATGTCCTTCTCTGACGACACACGGGAATGTTTGGAGCTGTTCCATGTGATTTCCCGTGCCAAGCGGGAGTTCGGCCCCGAGTCGATCCGAAACTATCTCATTTCCATGACCCAGGGTACCAGTGACCTGTTGGAAGTGGTTCTGTTTGCAAAAGAAGTGGGGCTGTGGCAACAAACGCCGGAAGGACCGGTCTCTTCCCTCCATGTGGTCCCCCTGTTGGAAACCATCGACGATTTGCACCGGGCGGCGGAGATTATGGAGGCGTATTATCAACATCCCTGCTTTGTGCCGGATCGCAAAAACGGGTTTGATGTACAGGAAATTATGCTGGGTTATTCCGACAGCAACAAAGACGGAGGCGTCCTGACCGCCAACTGGGAGCTGTTCCGCGCACAAAAAGAACTTTCTCGCTTGTCCACCCGTTACGGCATGGCTGTTCGTTTCTTCCATGGCCGGGGCGGTGCACTGGGCCGGGGGGGCGGTCCCTTAAACCAAAGCATCATGGCTCAACCTCCCGAAACCTTGGACGGCGGTGTGAAGATCACCGAGCAGGGGGAAGTGTTGTCTTCCCGCTACGCCCTCAAGCCGATTGCTTATCGCAGTCTGGAGCAGGCGACATCTGCACTCCTCACCTCGGCTGCCGGTGCTTTCTTTGGAGAAGCAGCGGAGCCGGAGCCTCGCTGGTTGGAGTGGATGGAATCGATCTCCACCACGGCCAGGGAGCGTTACCAGCAGCTCGTATTCCAGGATGAACGCTTTATTCCCTTTTTCCATCAGGCAACACCGTTGCCGGAAATCGGCGAGCTGAATATCGGTTCCCGTCCCAGTCGTCGTAAAAACAGCCAAGCCTTTGAGAGCTTGCGGGCTATTCCGTGGGTGTTCTCCTGGACCCAAAGCCGTTATCTCTTTCCCGCCTGGTTTGCCGCGGGAACGGGATTGTCCCGGTTGCTCCGGGAAAAAGGGGGACTGGAGGCCCTTCAGGAAATGTATCAGTCCTGGAGCTTTTTCCGGACCTTGGTGGACAATCTGCAGATGGCCTTAGCCAAAGCGGATTTGGTCATTGCCCGGGAATACTCCACCTTGGCGGGAGAAGAGGGAGAGGCGCTCTTCCGTTTGATCGAAGAAGAGTACCGACAGACACGGGAAACGGTGTTGGCCATCACCAAACAATCGGAGATCCTGGATTATATTCCGGTCATCCAGGAATCGGTCCGTCTGCGCAACCCGTATGTGGATCCCCTCAGCTTTATCCAGGTTTATCTCCTGGGAGAAAGAAGGAAGGACGAGGATCCCCAGAGCAGACAGGATGAATTGGAACAGGTTCTGCTGACAATTAACGGGATTGCTGCCGGTCTACGCAATACAGGCTAATATCTCTAAGACCGATGGCCTAATTTTCCCATTTTCCGTCATTTGAGCGCCAAAAATGTAGAAAATTGACGAATGATCCAGTAGACTAGCGATAGGTTCCTTCTTTTCCTGTCAAAGGATGCAGAAAATGAACCGTTGCGGGATCTTCGTCCAGACGGAGGCTTCCAAATGGGGGCCTCTTTCCATACGAGCCCCGTGGCGGTTGAACCGCCGGCGGGTGGAGATATCCCGGCGAGAGTGCCGGGTTCTTTTTTTCGGCTGCCGGGGGGATCGAACAGAGGCGAGGTCTGAAAGATGATTGAAAAACGGAGCGAAGCGTCGTTAATCCGATTAGCACAAGCAGGAAACCAAGCCGCTTTTATCGAGTTGATCCAGCCCTACCACCGTTCCATTTATTCGTTGGCTTACCGGAAGCTCCGCCATCCCCAGGAAGCGGAAGATATCACCCAGGAGACCATCTTGCGCGTTTATTCTCATTTAAACCGCTTTCGAAATGGACACAGATTTTCGTCCTGGATTTACCGAATCGCCCGCAACTTGTGCATTGACCGCCTGCGAAAGAAACAAGCGGATATTCATTTGGACTCTTCCTGGGGCATCGGGTCTGAGCGGGATTGGTATCAACGGTTGCCTGTCGGCGGGCCTAGCCCCGAGGAGTGCCTGTTGGCGGAGGAGGAAAAAAATGAGTTGCGGCGTGCACTGAAACGCCTTCCCGCCAATTACCGTTCGGTCATGCATCTGCGGTACATGAAACAACTCCCATTGGCCGACATTGGAAAAATATTGCGCCTTCCGGTCAACACGGTTAAAACACGGGTCCATCGTGGACGGGAAGCACTGCGTAATCAACTGGCCTCTTCCATGCAGGCTTAATATCATCTGATCCGGGGTTTTCATTTTTGTCCCGGGCATTTCTTTTTTTCCGTAGATATCGCATAATGGGAAGGAAGAGGGTGAATGGATGGACCGGACAGTTGGTCGCATACTAGGGATAGGATGGACTGTGGAGGGGTCCAATGCATATACTTGATGGAATCACGCAGTATGTTAGTGATATCGTCGACATTTTGATTGTCAGCTATATAATCTATAAACTGCTGATGCTGCTCCGGGGAACGCGGGCGGTACAACTGCTAAAAGGGATTTCCGTGGTGATCGCCGTCTGGATGGTCAGCAGTTTTTTTCAATTATCCACCTTGCAGTGGTTGATGGAAAACCTGTTTTCACTTGGAATCATCGTGATTATCATTATCTTTCAACCTGAGCTCAGAAGGGCGTTGGAGCAGCTGGGACGGGGACGCTTGTTCGGCCGGAGCAGCCAGATGGATGAACAAGTGGTCACCAGTATTGTCGGTGACATCGTCAAAGCGGTTTCCCACCTGTCCAAGCGCCGGATCGGGGCTTTAATTGTCGTGGAAAGACAGACGGGACTGTCAGACTACATCGAGACAGGGATCCAACTGAACGCGAAGCTGGGATCCGAGTTGATGACAAATATATTCCTTCCCAACACCCCCCTTCACGATGGGGCGGTTATCGTCCGCAACACGCAAATTATGGCTGCGGGCTGTTATCTGCCCTTATCGGAAAACCCCTTTATCAGCAAAGAGCTGGGAACCCGCCATCGAGCCGGGATGGGGATGAGTGAAGTATCGGATGCCATCTCGATTATCGTTTCAGAAGAAACGGGCCAGATCTCGCTGGCGATTCAAGGTAAGCTGGAACGTCGTCTGACAGAAGAAGAACTGATTTCTCGGCTTTATAAAGAGTTGAAGCCGCCGGAGAAAAACGGCTCCACCTTCTGGAACCGAAAAGGGGAGGGGGAGAAGGATGGATAAGTGGCTACAAAACAACACGGTCGTCAAGCTGGTTGCCGTTGTTTTAGCGATCATGTTGTGGACTTCGGTCAATGATGCCTCCCTTCGCCTGCCCCGTGATTCCAATGTGGCCAATACCATTTCCAATGTGACCCTGGAGGCGCGATATGACGAGACGCGCTTTGAATTGGTGGAGATGCCTTCCTCTGTCAACCTGACCCTGCGGGGAAGTCCATTCTCCCTCAATCTGGTTTCCCCGGATCGTTACCGGGCTTACGTGGACTTGAGGGAGATGACAGAGGGGAAACACACGGACGTTCCTGTCCGGCTGGAAGGCATCCCCCGAAATGTGGAGGCTCAAGTCAGGCCTGCACGGGTGGATGTGGTGTTGGAGGAAAAGCTGCAAAAAGAAATGCCGGTGGAAGTGGAAGTAATCGGAAAGCCGGAGGCGGATTATCAGCTGGGAGAGCCGGTTTCTACTCCCAACCGGGTATTAGTGCGGGGGACGGAAGCCCAGCTGAACCGAGTAAAGGCGGTGAAGGCGGTCGTTAACGTCGCAGGGGCCAAAGATACGATCAAAGAGACGGTCTCGATACAAGTTTACGGGGAAAAGGGCTGGATGGATGGAGTGGAAGTTACCCCTGAGGTAGTGGATGTCAATGTGCCGATCGCCAGCCCCAATGCGGTCGTTCCGCTCAAAATGGACATTGCCGAATACCCTCCTAAGGGCTATGCCATTAATGAGATCAAAACCAATATCGATAAAGTGACCGTATACGGCTCCAAACGATATGTGTCCGCCTTGGAAGTATATACAGGTCCCGAACTGGATCTGTCGGAGGCCAAGAGCGACCGTACCTTTGAGTTGCCGATTCCCGTAACGGGTGGAGCGGCCAAAGTGGATCCGGAACGGGTGAAGATCGAAGTGGATATTGTAAAAGAGAGCAAGAAGCGTTTCTCTGACGTCCCCATTGCGATCAAAGGGCTGAAACAAGGTTTAGAGGCCTCCTTCCAGGAGGATGAGACGGTGGATCTGACGCTGCTAGGGGCATCTGATCGGTTGGATCAGGTGGATCAGGAGGATCTAGAAGCGTTTATCGATGTGTCCAATCTGTCCGCCGGCGAACACGAGGTGCCGTTGCAATTGAATCGGCCGGCGTATCTGCGCTGGGATGAAGAAGGACAGATGATAACCGTTCGGATTACGAGATAGAGAGCTGGGTGAAGGAGGCAAACCATGGGTAAGCATTTTGGAACGGATGGTGTGCGGGGAGTAGCCAACCGGGAGCTGACGCCGGAGCTGGCCTATCGTCTGGGCCGGGCTGGAGCATTGGTACTGGCAGGGGACATCGATGGTGACAGCCGGGAAAAACCGCGGATTGTGGTCGGCAGAGATACCCGCTTATCGGGGGAGATGCTGGAGGCGGCATTGATTGCCGGTATGATGTCGATGGGAGTGAACGTGTGGCTGTTGGGTGTGGTCACCACACCCGGCGTAGCGTATCTGACCCGCGAATTGGGTGCTCAAGCCGGCGTGATGATCTCCGCGTCCCACAACCCTTTTGAGGACAACGGCATCAAGTTTTTCGGTTCCGACGGCTTTAAGCTTTCCGATGAACGGGAAGAGAGAATCGAACAACTGCTGGCCAGTGAAGACCGGATGCCCCGCCCCACCGGCGCCGGCATCGGCCGAACCACCGACAAATCCAAGGAAGTACAACGTTACTTGGATCATCTGCGGTCCACCATTCAAACGGATTTGTGCGGGATGGATATTGTGGTGGATTGTGCCAATGGAGCCGCCTCCAAATGGGCGCCGCTCCTTCTCCGGGATTTGGGTGCAGATGTAACCGCCCTGCATGCAGAACCCGACGGGGTAAACATCAACGTCGGCTGCGGCTCCACTCATCCGGAAAGCTTGCGTAAAGAAGTCTTGCAACGGGGGGCCCATCTGGGCCTGGCTTTTGACGGTGACGCCGACCGCCTGATTGCGGTGGATGAGACGGGCGAACTGTTGGACGGCGATCATATTCTATGGATCTGCGGAGAGTACCTGAAAGAACAGGGCCTCCTGGCTCATGATACCATCGTGACCACCGTCATGAGCAATATCGGCCTATACAAAGCAACCGAGGCCGCCGGCATTCATACCGAGAAAACCCGTGTGGGGGATCGTTATGTAATGGAGGCGATGCGTTTAGGGGGATACCGTTTGGGAGGAGAACAGTCGGGGCATATCATTTTCCTCGACCATATTCCCACAGGAGATGGAATTCTGACGGCTCTGCAGTTGTTGCAGGTGGTGAAAGAGAAGGCCACAACCCTCAATCAGCTGGCCTCCACTATGAAAAAATATCCGCAGATTCTGGTGAATGTCCGTGTCGACAGTAAAGACGGCTGGGATCAAAATGCGGCCATCGCAAACAAGATCCGGGAAGTGGAACAGTTCCTGGGGGATAACGGCCGCGTCCTAGTCCGCCCTTCGGGAACGGAACCGCTGATTCGTGTGATGGCGGAAGGACCCGATGAAGACGAACTGAAAAAACAGGTGGAATCGATTGCCGATGTCATCCGAGCGGAACTGACTCCGGCAGCAAAGAATGCATAAATCCATCCCCCGTCCTGTTTAAGAGACGGGGGTGATTTTTGCCCTTTACAAATGATTCGTTCTTGCATAGCATAGAAGTAGTTGTTTCTAGGAGGTGGTCATGACCATAGGTAAGCGAGACTTCCTAGTATTTCTGTTGGAAAGCGCCAGGACTGTGGGGATGGATAACCGCAGTTGACGAGGTGGAGGCGGATCGATCGTTCGGCGGATACCTCCCGGCTCGCATCGGAGCCGAGGAGCCGGGGAAACAAATCCCGGGGGTGACCCCGGTGACAAAGTCTCCGGCACGATGCATGAAGACGACAGGGCGGCAGCGTGCCGTCCAGCAGAACAAAAAGGCAGGCATTACAATGACCGGATCGTTTCCAGCGAGGGAAGCGGCCGCCGCCATGCTTTCGAAATTCATGGGGGTGCTGCTTTCTGAACGGACAAAGCATCAGCGGCACCCCCGCATGATCAGGGGGATACATCTATGTGTGGAATCGTCGGTTATATCGGGCCGAAGCAGGCTCAAAACATCTTGTTGGAAGGTCTTCGCAAACTAGAATACCGCGGATATGATTCGGCAGGGCTGGCCGTCTATCAAAACGGGAAGCTGGATGTCCAAAAAACAAAGGGACCGCTGAAGGCTTTGGAACAGCGACTGTCCCATCACCCTCTTTCCGGCGAGCTGGGAATCGGACACACCCGTTGGGCGACTCACGGCAAACCGTCTGATGAGAACTCCCATCCCCATGTGGACCAGTCCCAGGAATTTTCTGTCGTCCATAACGGGATTATTGAAAACTACATCGAACTGAAAGAAAAGTTGCAAGCCAAAGGCTATCCCTTCACCTCGGAAACGGATACCGAAGTGATCGCTCATCTGCTGGCCGACCTGTGGGACGGAGATCTGGTCTCCACGGTGCGCAAGGCCGTCAAACAGATGGAAGGGGCGTATGCCTTGGCCATCGCCAGCGTGAAAGAGCCGGATAAACTGGTGGCGGTTCGCCTGGCCAGCCCGCTGATCGTGGGTGTGGGCGAAGGGGAGAATTTCATCGCTTCCGACATTCCCGCCATCCTGGAACACACCCGCAACGTCTATGTGTTGGAAGATGGAGAGATGGCCGTAATCACCCGGGACGGTGTTTCTCTTTTCACCACCGACGGTGCACCGGTTAACCGCGAGCAGATGCGCGTCACCTGGGATGCTGTCACCGCCGAAAAAGCGGGCTACGACCACTTCATGCTGAAAGAGATCTTTGAGCAGCCCAAGGCGATCCGGGATACGCTGGCCGGGCGGATCAAGGACGGCGTTGTCGATTTAGCCCAAGACATTTCCTTTACGGAAGAAGACTTAAAAGGGATCGACAAGATTCATTTTGTCGCCTGCGGTACTGCCTACCATGCCGGGCTGATGGGTAAATCCGTCGTGGAGAAGCTGGTCCGCATTCCGGTGGAAGTGGATGTGGCATCGGAATACCGCTACCGCGATCCCATCATCACGCCGTCCACACTGGTGGTCGTGGTGAGCCAGTCCGGCGAAACCGCCGACACCTTGGCCGCTTTGCGGGAAGCCAAAAAAGCAGGAGCCAAAGTGTTGGGGATCACCAACGTCGTGGGCAGCTCCGTCTCCCGGGAAGCGGACCAAGTACTGATGACCTGGGCGGGTCCCGAGATCGCTGTGGCGTCTACCAAGGCCTATACATCCCAGCTGATTGCCATCTACCTGTTCAGCCTGCACCTGGCCCGCGTGCGGGGCAGCCTGGATGCTGCGGAACTAAAGGCGTATACCACGGCTCTTCTCAACCTGCCGGAGCAGGCACAGACGATTCTGGAGGAGGCGGACGCCATCCGTCCGTTTGCCGAAGGGATCGCCAAACACGACAACCTGTTCTTCATCGGACGCGGCCTCGACTACGCCGTCGTGATGGAAGGGTCCCTCAAACTGAAGGAGATCTCCTACATTCACTCCGAAGCCTACGCCGCCGGGGAGCTGAAACACGGCACCCTGGCCCTGATCGAAGACGATATCCCGGTGATCGCCCTGGCGACTCAAAAGGCCGTCTTTGAAAAAATGGTTTCCAACATTATCGAAGTGAAGGCCCGGGGGGCGCACGTCCTTGGAATCGGCCTCCAAGGCGATACGGAACTAGGCAAATCCGTGGACGAAACCCTCACCATCCCGGAAACCCTGCCCCTCCTCACCCCGGTCCTTGCCGTCATCCCGCTCCAGCTCCTCTCTTACTACGCCTCGGTGGCCCGCGGACTGAATGTGGATAAACCGCGCAACCTGGCGAAGAGCGTGACGGTGGAGTGAGAGAGTCGGGTACACCGTCACAAACCAATAAAATGTAGTTTCTACATTAAGAAAGCTCCCGACTGGGAGCTTTCTTTTTACATAAGGAGTGACAAGACCCCTACATAAAGCATGACTTTTTTAATTACGAAGCATTTGAATGAGTTCAATCAAATCATTGATACCGCTGATCAACGTGGCCAATGTAACGGAGATGGCTGCAATATGGCTATAGTGATCCAGCTCTCCCAAGAAAAAGACTTTCAGCGAGGTTCGCTTCTTCTTGAAGCAAATATTCCAGACCCGTGATCTCGGACCAGCGTGATCATGAGCAAAGCCATGGCGCCTGTCGCTGCGGAAATCATGCCAGGCCGTCCGCCGGCAAAAGCGATCACTACTGCGATACAGAAGGAAGCGTACAATCCCACAAATGAAAGGGGATACATTCGTAAGGAAATTTCAGGAGGGGTGAATTTTTGTATATAGGATTTTTGGAAGGAAAAAAAGGGAATAAAAGCGATGGATTCATACCCCGATGGATCGATTTCTCAATAATGGATCATTTGTATGTTATAGTGTTTTTATCTCTGTCGGATGATGGATGAATGGCCAAAGGAGAGAGCGTACATTGGACCTGATTACGATCTTGTTGGGGACCGTACTGGTCTTAAACATTTTGCTTGCAACCGCTATCATCTTTCTCGAACGGCGGGATGTCAGCTCCACATGGGCCTGGTTGATGGTCCTTTATTTCATCCCGGTGTTTGGGTTTTTGTTGTACTTGTTGCTCGGCAGAAAATTGAGCAAGCAAAAAATCTTCACCTGGGATAAACAGATTCACGTCCTGCTGCTGGAGGCTGTACATACACAAAAGATGGAGCTGGGAAACGGTGCACTTCGGAAGAAAGATCCTCTCTGGCAAGAGTATAAAGAATTGATTCTGATGCATTTAAACAACGATCAGGCAGTCTTAGCCCAGAAAAATCAGGTTGAGATTTTTACGGATGGGCGGGAAAAGTTCGATGCCTTGCTGAAGGATTTGGAGAGTGCCCAACACCACATTCACCTGATTTACTACATCATTCGCCATGATGATCTCGGGAAGCGATTGGCCGAGGTGTTGACGCGAAAGGCGCGTGAAGGGGTACAGGTGAGAATGATCTACGATGATTTGGGCTCCCGCAGGCTTAGTAAGAAATTTATCCAGCAGATCCGTGAAGCCGGAGGAGAGATCGAGGCGTTCTTCCCTGCGGTGCTTCCCTTGATCAATTTGCGGCTGAATTACCGCAACCACCGAAAACTGGTGGTGATCGATGGGAAAACCGGCTATATCGGGGGGTTCAACATCGGAAATGAGTATCTGGGACTTAATCCTCGTTTCGGGTATTGGCGGGATACGCATCTACGGATACAGGGAGATGCCGTCCACCAGATTCAATCCCGCTTCATTCTCGATTGGAATCAAGCCTCCCACCACGATATCTCTTACCAGGACAATTACTATCCCAATCCGGCTTCAGCGGGGGAGATCGGGGTACAAATCGTTTCCAGCGGACCCGATTCCGAGTGGGAGCAGATAAAAAATGGTTATATCAAAATGATTTTGTCCGCCAAGCGTTATGTGTATATCCAGACCCCTTACTTCATTCCGGACCACAGCTTGTTGGATGCCTTGCGGATCGCTTGTCTGTCGGGAATCGATGTGCGGATCATGATCCCCAATAAGCCGGATCATCCCTTTGTGTATTGGGCCACCTATTCCCATGTAGGGGATCTGTTGCAAGCCGGTGGGAAAATCTACATTTACGAAAACGGATTTCTCCATGCCAAAACGATTGTGGTGGATGGAAAAATCGCGTCCGTGGGGTCGGCCAACATCGATATGCGCAGTTTCCGATTGAATTTTGAGGTGAATGCGTTTTTGTATCATGCCGGAATTGCACAGCAGTTGGCAGATATTTTTCAAGCGGATATGCTTCAATCCACTCCGCTGACGTGGGAAGATTACCTGCAGCGTCCGTACAAAATCCGCTTTAAGGAGTCCATCTCCCGCCTGTTGTCGCCGATTTTATAGAAGAGCTCCCATATGATCGTGCGGTGGCTCTTTTTATCTCCATGCTGTTTCGATCAGCTCCTGATTGATCATAATTCCGATTTCATACCCTTCACTGGCGGCAGAGATTAAGCTGGAGAAGCCATTTTTGGCATCCCCGATGATAAAGAGGCCGTCGATCCGGGTTTGTCCGTGATCATCCGTCTGATACCCGCCCCGCTTATTCCGGGGGACTCCCAGTTGTTCAGGGATGATGCATGCCTGTCTCTCACGGGTATCTAGGATAAATCCGCCCCGACGATCGATGGATTCTCCCTGATCCAGCACGACTCGCTCCAACTGTCCATCCGTGGATTCCAGTTTGGTGATGGGGGATTCCACCAGCCGGATGTTCCGCATGGACAGCTCCTGTTTTTCTTCTGCAGTCAATGTGGACGGTCCGTTAGTGAAAAGAATCAAATCCCGGCTCCAATGAAAGATCATTTTAACGAAGTGAAACAGCTCCTCCCCGTTTCCAAACAGGGCTAACGGTTGATCTCTCCTTTCCCAACCATCACAGTAAGGGCAGAGGAAAACCGATCGGCCGTATACTTCCTGGATCCCTGGGATTTCGGGCAGCCGGTCTTTTACACCCGTCGCAAAAATGATTTTTTTGCTGTAGAGGGTTTGTCCGTTTTGTGTCACGGATGTAAAACAGCGATCTGTTTTTTCCGCATGGACCACTCGATCATCCACCACCGTGACGCCATCATAGCGGACCACCTGTTCTCTGGCGGCTTTTCGCAGTACCAACGGATGGATTCCGTCTCTGCTCAGAAACCCGTGGGATTGAAGGGTAACGGCATTTCTCGGCTGTCCATCATCGACTACCGTCACGTTTCTGCGGGATCGCCCCAAAACAAGGGCCGCGCTTAACCCTCCAGGGCCGCCGCCTACGACTACAACATCGAGAATGGGTGAGCGGCCCTTTATGAAGCTGTTTTTGTCGGCTCGGTTTTGATCGCTCATCGTTTTGACCCCCTCTCACAGATCCGATGGGATGTGGAGTTTTTTTAATCGCTTGTCCGTTTCAATATGCCTCTGCTGATGCCGCATCATCCAAAGAGGGGATTACAATCCTCTCTTCATTTTCAAAAAACAGCCCCGTTTTCTATTAGAAAACGGGGCTGCAGAAAATAGCTTGTGTCACCACTTGATGGCATTGCGACCGCCGACCACAGGCAGTGTGATCCGGCTTTGTTCGGGGTTGACGGTGATGGTGGTTCCTGCTGAGGGACGGAGGGTGTAGTCGTGATCGGAGGCGAGAATAACGATCCCGATTCGATGTCCCGGCTGAAAGAGGTAATCATCCGCCTGCATGTCCCACCGGAAGGTGTAGGTTTTTCCCGGAACAACCGGATAGGAACGGGAATCGGAAAGGCGGTTTTGCGGGTCCATCCATCCACGCGTCACAATCTCAAAGGGTGCCGTATGAGTGTGGTGTTCGTATCGGTACGTGCAACCGTCATCGCCGGAAACCCCCTTGCCATAGCAGACCCGCTCACCGGTGTTGCGCAATCCCCGTTTATAATCCACCCGGGTGTCGGTGCCGTAATCGACAAGCAGGGCCGTCAGGTTGGCCGCTGGTCTGTCTATGCTGGCCCGGAGGGTGATCTGTACCGTTCCACTCATGCGGACCGATTCTTTTAATTCAGGCGTGAGATAGACGAGACGGTTGGGTGAACCGGATGCGGGATCGGCAGCCAGTTCCTCCGCTGTTTGCATGGGGTCATCGATCAGCCTTTCCGAAGCCTGGGGACGGGCGGGCTGCGGTTTCAGGTGAAGCGTTCCCGGTCCGCCCTCCCTTCCCGCTTTCAGGTGGAGCCGGGTGGGGCGGGCATCGTCATCCGGCCAATGGGCGTGCGTCTTCCATTGACCGGATGCCTGTTCGATATCGGCCATCGGTTCTTCCATGATGCCGTTGTCGATCCCGTACAGCCAATGATCAAACCAGCGGTGGAGTGTGGTCATCCACTCATCGTGACGAAGATGGAACGGGTTGGAATGCCCTCCTTGATGCAGCCACAGTTTACGCGGCACCCCTTGCTTTGTGAGGGCTTCCCACCATCGCGAGAGGTGCTTGGTTTTCACGTTCCAGTCGTTTAGTCCGTGGACTGCAAAAACGCTGGCCCGAACTTGTCCGGCATGGCGGACATAATCCCGTTCTTCCCAAAAGGCGTTGTAGTCGCCGGTGAGGCGATCCTGCTCTTTCTCCAGGGAGTCCATCACCGCTTGGCACACCTCGGGGGTCTCCCGGGTCAACACCGCTTTGGCCAGGACATCGGCGTCTTCGCCTTGGTAGCCGCCGGGAGCGACAACGGCACCGTTGGCCCGGTAATAGTCGTACCAGCTGCTGATCGCGGCGATGGGCACAATGGTTTTTAAGCCTTCCACTCCGGTGGCGGCGACGGCGTTGGGGAGGGTGCCGTTGTACGAGACACCGATCATGCCGACATCGCCGGTGGACCAGTCGGCCATGACGGGTTCGCCTGCTTCATTGACCGCGTTTGCCCGGCCGTTTAACCAATCGATGACAGCCCGAGTGCCGATCACTTCATTGGTTCCGCCGGAAGTGGGACATCCCGTGGACCGGCCCGTGCCGGGACCTTCCGCGAGAACGACGGCATAACCGCGCGGAACGAAGAAATTGTCATAGTAGCCGGGAAACGGCCGGATCGATTCGGCTTCCGCCTGGCTCGCCATCGCCGCTGCCCTGTCTGACAACCATACACTTGTCTCCGCTGTTTTTCCCCATCCTTTTTCCCGTTCAACCGGGTTCAGTTCCACATCCACATCGTGGAAGGGCACGTCCTTTAAGCCAGCGCGATAAGGACTCATCTCGTAGATGACGGGAACACGCAGCCCTTCATCCGTCTCCTTGGGACGCATGAGATCGACGGCGATCCGGTCATTTTCTCCGTTCCCATCACTGTCCATGGGCGCTTCCACGTATACAGTTTCCCGAATCGCCTCTTCATAAGAATAGATGGGCTGTGTCCTCTCATCCCGCAGCTCCATGCCCGGTTCTCCGGCATGAACGGATGGATGGTTTTCCGCCGGCCATAAGGAAAGGAAGAGAATCAAACACAACAGCACGGGAGCCGTTTTCTTTTTCAGCTTTTTGACCCCCTTTTCCATCAATTTGGAATAGTGGTTCTTTTTCTTTCCTATTTCTTTTTTAGCCAGTGAAAATCCTGTTGGAATGTGGGCGTTAAAAAACGCATGATGAGACGCACAGAAGGAGGATTAGGCCGGTAATATGGAGGGAACCCCATGAATGAAAACAGGCATTGATCGACGCTTCTTGAGACCACATCCATTGTGAGGAGGGGGAACATGGATCTGGCGATCGATTTTTTGCTGGTGGTTTATGTGCCTACCCTTGCTTTTATAAAGGCTTTGTTGCTGCACCGTCATCTTTCCTAAAGAAAACCTCTTTTTTAAATGGGGAGCTGTCTTTACAGGGGAAATTCTTTCTTTGTGAGGGATGTTCCATCGTAAAAAATGGATGTGATTTCCGGTTGTTCGGGTTACAATAGAAAGGAATACGAGAGAAACGGGTGTCTGAATGAAACGTTTGCGCTCTATTTTTTGGGTTGTCTTTTACGTGTTGACACGGGTATGGAAAAACGGGCTGCCCGATTTGGCGGCGGCGTTGGCCTATTATTTTTTGTTGTCCATCTTTCCGCTTTTGATTTTTACGGTTGCTCTACTGCCCTATCTCAACCTGGATCCCGACCAAGCGGTCGCTTTCGTCAAGAGCATCTTGCCCGCGGAAGCGGCGGTTACCATCGACCAGCCGGTTCGGGATTTGGTGGAACGCCCCCGGGGCGGAATCCTGTCCTTCGGTTTGCTGGCGGCTTTATATGTCGCTTCCAACGGGGTTTTTGCCATCATTCGCGCCTTAAACACCGCTTATCAGGTGGAAGAGACACGCCCGCTCTGGCGGTTGCAGCTGCTCTCGATCGCTATGACGATTTCCATTGTGCTGGTGTTTGCGGTTTTGCTGTTGCTGCCGGTGTTCGGACAAGTGATCTTTCAGTACCTGGACGATGTCTTCGGACTGCCGCCGGAAGCATGGACCACCTTTTTATGGCTCAGGTGGCTGGCTGTGTTTGTATTGACCAATCTGGTGTTGATCGGCATTTATCAAATTGCCCCCAATACATCGGTCGCTTTTCGCAAAGTGATGGTGGGGGCGTTGGTGGCCAGTATCGGCTGGCAGGTGATTTCCCTGGGCTTCTCCTACTACGTCAGCAACTTTAACAACTTCAGCGCCACGTATGGAAGTTTGGGGGGCGTCATCGTCTTGATGGTCTGGTTTTATCTGACCGGCTTACTGCTGGTTCTGGGCGGTTTGGTCAACGCAACCCTGCATCAACAAAAGCACGTTCGTTTGGAATAGGATCGAGTGTGTGAACGGATATACCCGGCGGATCCCGGCTTATGAAGCGGGATCTTTTCTTTGCGGGAGCGGGGGAGAAACGGAAACAAAAAGTGAACGTACAGCTTTGGGGGTGTAAAAGATGAAAAAGGTGCTGTTAACCGGTTTTGAACTTTTTGGAGGGGAGCGCGTCAACCCGTCCTGGGAAGCGGTTCGCTCCCTGAAGGGGGAAAAAGTGGAGGGAGCGGCGATTGAAGGGGTGTGCTTGCCGACGGTATTCGGGAAATCGCTGAACCGACTGCGTCAAGCCATCCGAGATACGCAGCCGGATGTGGTGATCGCCGTGGGACAAGCCGGAGGAAGGGCCGGCATCACCCCTGAGCGGGTAGCGATCAATTTGGAAGATGCCCGCATACCGGACAATGAGGGCAATCAACCGGTAGATCAGCCCGTTGTAAAAGGGGCACCCGCCGCTTATTGGTCCACTCTGCCGATCAAGCGGATGGTGCGTGCATTGCGGGAGGAAGGGATCCCGGCGTCGGTTTCCCACACTGCCGGCACCTATGTATGCAATCATGTGTTTTTCGGATTGATGCATGAGCTGGAGCAGGCCTGTCGTCCCATGCGCGGAGGGTTTATCCATATTCCCTTTGCTCCAAGCCAGGTGAGTGACGGCGATCATCCCAGCCTTCCGTTGGAAATCGTCCGCCAGGGTCTGCTGCTGGCTGTCCGCGAGTCGAGACATGTGACTGACATCCGCGAAACCGGCGGAGCGGTCCATTAAAGAATGGAATGTGAAATATTCATTGAAAGGGCTCAAAATCCCTTTGACGGGACATGCTGAAAACAAACCGTCGGAGGTGATGAACATGAGGGATCAGCAAGAGGGAAAAAAAGAGACGGAGAAACAAGGCCGTCTGGTGAATGACGCGGAATCGATGCGGAGCGTTCGCGCTGAGGACTTACGGGATACGGAGGAAGATAGAAGACTGTTTGATCGGGCCGAGCGGGAAGAAGAATGAGCGGCGCGTGGCTACTTTATCACCGTTCTCCAGCATGAAGGAGAACGGTTTTTTATTTGCAAGGGGGTATGAAAAGCATGGAAGGAGAGTCGAAGGGAGAGAGAGAAAGGAGAGGGGACCTTGTGAAACCGGCTTAGGGCTTGTCTGGTAATTCAATTTTCCGGGATCACATCCTACGGATGGTTCAGACACGACCTAGTACTACAGTTGTCCTTATAAGAGCAGGCGCAGATGTGAGAAGGGAGGGTGGTGGGATGGCTGCGATCCTTTGCACTCACAGAGCACAAGTCTCGCCTGGGTCACTTCGTTCCCGGTCTCGCTATGCGCTTTTTGCAAGAGATCGAAGACAGCCCACCAGCCCGACCAATCCACGCTCCTATACACTCTTCGTACAAATGCAACTGTAGGACTAGTACCGGATCGCAGGGGAAGAGATTAGGGGGCGCTCTAGCGAAAAAATCGAAAAGGGGGCGGTCCCATTGTTTCGCTGGATAAAAGTGTTCCTGCAATTATCCGTTTTGTACAGTCTATATGTGTTGGGAAACTGGATCCGTGAGACGTTCCAGTTGGTGTTGCCGGGAAGTGTGATCGGGATGCTCGTTCTTTTTTTTCTTCTATTTACCGGTGTGGTGAAAGAAAAGTGGCTCCATGATGGGGGCGGCCTTCTTTTGGCTTAATTGCCGCTGTTGTTTATCCCGGCTCTTGCGGGGGTGGTGGAGCACCTGTCGCTGATCCGGGAGGGAGGGTGGGGACTTCTGTTGGTTGTGTTCGTTCACACGTTACTAGTGATGGCGGTGTCGGCAGCAGCCACCCGATGGTTAGCGATTCGCAAACAAAGGGGGGGAGAGAGGTGAATACGGCCTGGGGAGCGGCTGTGATCATCGGAACGGTCACCCTCTATCGGTTATTCCAACGCCTGTACCGGTATAAGCGTCATCCGGTATTAACCCCAGTAGCCACTGCGGGGGGAGCGGTAATCGGGATCCTGTTGGTTTTTTCGATCCCGTATGAAACGTACATGATCGGAGGACAATGGATCGACGCCTTGTTGGGACCGGCGGTAGTGGCGCTGGCACTGCCGCTGTACCGCAACCGGCAAGTGTTAAAACGATATTTTGTTCCGATCGTCCTGGGTGTCGTTTTGGCCGCCGGAACCGCGATTGCAAATACGTGGATCTGGTCGCGTCTGTTGGGCTGGGATCCTGTGTGGATGCGAACCCTGCTACCGCAGTCGGTCACATCCCCCGTGGCGGTGGAAATCTCCCGCAGTCTGGGAGGACTGCCGTCTTTGACGGCGGCGGTGGTGATTTTGGCAGGGGTGATTGGAGCAGCGACGGGCCCTCTTCTGTTTCGGTGGCTTACGATCGATGATGCCGTTGCCAGGGGTATGGGATACGGCTGTGCCGCCCACGGGATTGGAACGGCCCGGGCGATGGAAGACGGAGAGGTTACCGGTGCTGCCAGCTCCGTGGCGATGACCCTGGCAGCCGTGGTGACGTCCGTTCTGTGTGCATGGTTGTTTTGATTTGTCGTTTGCAGCAAAAAACCAGCCAGGCATCACCTGGCTGGTTTTTTGCTTGAAACACCCGCCTCATAATTGTGTCCAGGCCGCCCATGCGATACAGATCCAACCCGCCAGAAAAGCGAGGCCGCCGATGGGAGTGATCGCCCCCAGGACGGTGATGTTGGTTAACGCCATGACATACAGGCTGCCGGCAAACAAAACGATTCCGGCCAGAATCAACCAGCCGCCGGCGCTAACCAGGGCGGATTCCCCTACTTTGCCGGCAAGCAAACCGATAAAGAGCAAACCGAGAGCATGTGCCATATGATACTGAGCAGCCGTTTGCCAGTTGTTCAGCATCCGTTCGGAGATGCGTCCTTCCAAGCCGTGGGCGCCGAAAGCACCGAAGGAGATGCTGAGGAACAGATTGACTGCCCCCAGGATGATGAAAAGCTTCAACGGTTTTTCGCTCCTTTCCTACTATGGATAAGGTTGTCGGTTCCGTGCTTTATGGCCAGTATACCTTTTCTTCATGGGGAACGCACGGGGTTCACCGCATCGTCATGAAACGGCGGTGTCCAAAAACGGAAAAAAGGGCTTTACCAAAACTGATTCCTACTTTATAATAATTATAAATACATTTCCTCCAGTCAACTATTTTGATCGAAACCAATATTGAGTTTCATTCTCAATCATGCTGTTCGCCGATTCGGCGGACAGCATGTGCCATTTTACGGGCGTTAACAATGAGTTTTATTCTCAAAAAGGTGGTGTGGGAGTTGAGCGATTGGGTGAAACGTTGGGTGATGCCGACATGGTTTTGGGCTTCTCCCGGTGAGCGGGAGGAAGATGGATACCTGTGGGTGCGGCGTCATGGGGAAGGGATTGCAGCCGGGCTCAGCGGATTGCTGATCCTGTTGGCTTGGTGGACGTCCGGTTTTACCCAGGTGACGGGCATCGTCCTGTATCTGGCCGCCTACGCCATCGGAGGGTTTGCCAAAGCGAGAGAAGGGTTGACCGCTCTTTTTACGGAGAAAAAGCTGGATGTCAATCTGCTGATGTTGGTGGCGGCGATGGGGGCGGCATCCATTGGATACTGGATGGAAGGGGCGCTCCTCATTTTCATCTTTGCACTCAGCGGAGCATTGGAACGGTATAGTGAACAAAGGAGCCAACGGGATCTATCCGCTCTGTTGTCCTTGCAACCGCAGTCGGCGCTGTTGTGGGACGGGACAGAAGAGCGGGAAGTGCCGATTCGCGTATTGCGGCCGGGGGACCGGGTATTGGTGAAGCCCGGTGCACAGCTTCCGGTGGATGGAAAGGTGGTGGAGGGGGCGTCCGAAGTGAATCAATCCACCATCACGGGAGAGTCGGTTCCGGTGGGAAAACAGCCCGGGGACGGGGTGTTTGCGGGCACCATGAACGGCACCGGCTCCCTGGTGGTGGAGATGACACGCCCGGCGGACGAAAGCACCTTTTCCAAAATCTTGCGGCTGGTGGAGGAGGCCAAAGGCCAAGAGCCCCCCTCCCAGCGTAAAATCGAGCGCTTTGAAGGGATCTATGCCAAGACCGTCATTCTGGTAACTGTCCTGCTCTTGCTCGGGCCCCCGCTTCTATGGGGGTGGAGTTGGAACGACACGGTTTACCGTGCCATGGTATTTTTGGTGGTGGCATCCCCCTGTGCTGTCGTCGCTTCCATCATGCCGGCGGTCTTATCGGCCATGTCCAACGGTGCGCGCCAAGGATTGTTGTTCAAGGGAGGCGCTTATGTGGAATCCCTGTCCGAGGTGCGTGTGGTGGCCTTTGACAAGACGGGGACGCTTACCCGGGGGGAGTTGGCGGTAACCGATGTGTTACCGCTGGATGGCCGGGAGGAAAATGAGGTGTTGATGGCTGCCGCTTCGCTTGAAATCTTGTCTGAACATCCAATCGCCCGTGCAGTGGTGGCGGAAGCGAAAAACCGTGCTCTTTCTCCGGAACGCCCGGATGCGTTCCAATCGGTCACCGGCCACGGTGTCCGGGGAGAGTGGCGGGGAAGTCGCTGGCGTATAGGCAAACCGGCCTGGATCCTGTCGGATGTACCGCCGGATCTGAAGCGGTTGGAAGCCGATGGTAAGACAGTGGTGGCATTGGCCGAAGGAGAGGTGCCCATCGGGTTGATCGCTCTGCGTGACCAAATTCGCCCGGAGGCGAAACGAGCGGTCCAGGCATTGCAAAGACAGGGAATGGAAGTGGTGATGTTAACCGGGGACCGCCGTCAGACGGCGAAAGCCATTGCCCAGGAGGCGGGGATCCGGAAGGTGGAGGCGGAATTGCTGCCGGAGGAAAAAGTGGCGGCCATTCAGCGGTGGGAACGGGAAGTCGGACCGGTTGCGATGGTGGGCGACGGGGTGAATGATGCCCCCGCCCTGGCAACGGCCCGCGTCGGGATCGCCATGGGAGCCGCCGGCAGTGATGTGGCTCTGGATACTGCTCGTGTCGTCCTGATGAATGATGACCTCGGGAAAGTATCGGAAGCGATTGCCTTGGGAAGGCGAACCTGGCGCATCGTCAAGCAAAATCTGGTGTTTGCTCTGGCTGTGATCGGCCTCTTGATTATGGCCAACTTTACAAACGGGATTTCCCTGCCATTGGGTGTAATCGGGCATGAAGGGAGTACACTGTTGGTAATCGTAAATGGGTTGCGACTGTTGCGGTAGGACGATCCCCCCTCGATGGAAGCAATTGAAATAGGGTCTGATGAACCGGATACGGGCCGGAAAAAGGAATCTACGGGGAGAAGGAGAAGAGCGAGCAAGGGACGTACCAGTTTATCCTGATCAGCTACCGCCAAGAAGATGCAGAGCGGTTGGGGCTGCTCCCCGGTTGGGAGGAGACAGTGGCCGACGGGGACGAAACTAACAAGGGGAAAGAAACGCCCCAATCCTCCTCCGACAAGTGAAAAACACCCCCTTTGGTCTCAAACCAAAGGGGGGGTTGGTTTTTCCCGGTCATTCCATTTACCGCGAATGCAACGAAACGAAGACACCTACCGGCCCGGAGTATAACCTAACTAGTTTATGAGAGAGCGCTTGTAGGATTTTTCCCGGTCGACTCAGACCTGTTCGACCGACTCTCGTTCCGCCGGTCGGCCCTCCGTTTCGACCGTCACATCCTGCCGGGGCGTTTCGGTTGGCTGGATCGCCTGTTTCATCAGAGCGTTAATGTCGAGGCCCGATACTTGGCTCACCATCTCCGGGGCTTGTGCCATGAGGCGGGTGACATAGTTGCTCACTTTGGCGGCTCCGTCTCCGCCTTGGCCGGAATCCACCACCGTGATTTTGTCGATGCGGTTCATCGGCTCCGCCACTTTAGCGGCTAACTCCGGCAGCATTTTGGCGATCAGGTCCAGGATGGCCGCCTGCCCATAGCGTTCAAAGGCTTCCGCCAACTTCTCTTTGGCTTCTGCTTCGGCGAGACCCTTGGATCGAATAACGTCGGCCTGGGCTTGTCCCTGGGCTTTGTGGGCTTCCGCGTCCGCCGTACCTTTGGTACGGATGGCTTCCGCTTCGGCGCGCGCCTGGGCTTCCCGCTCAAACCGGCTCGCTTCGGCGGCCTGCTCCTTGGAGTAGCGATCCGCGTCGGCTTTTTTGCGCACCTCGGCATCATATTGCTTCTCGCGCCGGGTGATCTCCTTCTCTTCCAGTTCGATCGCTTTCTGCTTGCGCACCAGCTCGATCTTCATCTCTTCGTCAACCACTTGTTGTTTGTAGCGGTTTTCCTGGAGCTGGTATGCCTGGTCGGCTTCTGCCTTTTTCATGTCTTGTTCGATCTTGAACTGAGCGACGCGCAGTTCCTTCTCTTTTTCCGCCTCGGCGATATGGGTTTCCGACACGAGGGTGGCTTTGGTTCCCTCTTCCCGTGCCTTGGCGGTTTGGATTTCCGTATCGCGGTGGGCATTGGCTTCGGCGATGTCGGCGTCCCGGCGGACGGCTGCAATCCGGGGGCGGCCCAGGGCTTCCAGATAGCCGTTGTTGTCACGAAGGTCCTTGATGGTGAATGAGACGATCTGCAACCCCATCTTTTTCAGGTCTTTGGCAGCGACAGACTGCACTTCCTGGGCGAAACGCTCCCGGTTTTTGTAGATCTCTTCCACGGTCATGGTGCCCAGGATGGCCCGCAGGTGGCCTTCTAGCACCTCTTCCGCTTCATCTTTGAGCGTTTCCACATTTTTACCCATGAATTGCTCGCCGGCGGTAGCCACATCCTCCAGGGAGCCGCCGATCTTGATGATGGCGACTCCGTCTGCCATTACCGGGACCCCTTGTTCCGTATAGACTTCCGGGGTGGAGACGGTCAGTTTGTGGGAGAGGAGGCTGAGACGCTCTGCCCGTTGGAAGATCGGGATAATAAAGGCGCCCCCGCCCCGGATGATTTTCATCTTTTTGCCGGAATCATCGCTGAGAACATTTTTCCGGCCGAGCAGGCTGCCGGTGACGACGAGGGCTTCATCGGCGCTGACGGTTTTGTAACGGGCCCAGAAGCAGATGGCCAGCACAAAAAAGGCGCCCACCGTCATCAGGATGATACTGAGGGTAGTCATGTCTTGTTCACTCCTTGCGGGGAATCAACCGGGGCCACCCACAGCACCGAGTCCTCGACACGTTGGACGATGACGCGGGTGCCCAAGGGGATAGGATCGCCGTGGTGACTGGAGGCGATCTGGTTGGTGTTGCCGCTTCCGGTCCACACCAGGACTTCTCCGCACCCCTCACCGGGGATGGAGATCAACACTTCCCCTTGGCGCCCGGCTAAATCCTGGAGGCGAAAGGCAGTGGAACTTTCAGCGTCGGCTACAGGGCGCACCACCAGATAGTACAACAAGAAAAACGCGATAACAGCAATGGCCAGGGAAGAGGCGATCAGTAAGAATCCGGCAAGCGGCGTGGACTCCGATAGGATCAGGCCGGACGCCCCGAAAGCGGTCACCGCTCCGATCAGAGTGACCGGTTGAAATAAACCGGAGGCGAAGTCCCATATTCCGTCCAGCAGACCGCCAAGCCAGTCGCCCAACAGCCAGAGGACCAGGGAGGCGACCAAGCCGCCCCAGAAGCAGTACCAAAAGATCGTTGTCCAGTCTATGGGGGATTCCCCCTTTCTCGGTTGTCGAATAGCTATACGTTTCATTCGGGCGAAGGTTTCACAAAAAAGAAAAATAGATTAAAAATGGATTAGCGGTAGCCCGGGTGGGAGGGGGAGATAAAAAACCCTTCCCGGCGGGAAGGGTTGGATGCGATCAAAATCGGATGGTGGCGGTCAGGAGGATGAAAGCGATGATCAGAAGGGAAACGTTGAGGACGAGGATGTAGCGTTTCACCAGCGGGACCATGGCGTTTGCGTCGGAAGCGGCCTGCGCACTTTTTAGGATTTTGCCTCCAAAGATCGGCAATCCGATGATATAGACCAGTAAGAAGAGGGTGCCGAACCGTTCCTTGATGAGCAGCCAGGTTTGACCCCCGGCGCCCCCCTGCCCGAACAATAGGTAGAGTCCGGCCAGAAGTACGAGTAGTGCTGTGGGAACCATCATGCGAACGTTCAAGTTGTGGACAAATTGCAGGCTTTTGGTCATGGAGATTCCTGATTCATGGTTGGCGATCGCCTTGCGCAACCAGACAGCCATCACCGCCAGACCGCCGAACCAGGCGGCCATGCTGAGAACGTGGATAAAAAGTGCGATTCTGTAATCCATGTGGGTCATCCTTCCTTCGTTTTGGGATATACGATCCGAACTTCTGAGAACCCAAAGCAATCATTCGCCTAAGGCGTGTCTGAACAATCCGTAGCGCGAGATCCCGGGTCGGTATGGCTGTCTTCGTTTCGTTGCAAAAAGCGCATAGCGAGACCAGGGAACGAAGTGAACCAGGCGAGACTTGTGCTCTATGAGTGCAAAGGCGAACCAAAAGCCATACCGACCCTCCCTTCTACTCACGGAAGATTGAATTACCAGACACGCCCTAGTACAAATGTTTTACCCTTCCGCATTATTTTACCTGACTTTCCGGATGCCTTGTTCCCTTTTCTATGATTTCTACCCGTTTTGTCAAAAAAATAACGAAGGTTGTGCAGCGGCGAGAAAAAACCGAACGACTGTATCGCCCGGTTTTCTTCAACAGATTATCCACTTTCGTCTCCACCGATATCTTCTCCGCCATCACCGGGATTTCCGCTCCCGCCGTCTCCGGGTTGCGGCGACTCTTGATCAGGGGGCGGGGGAGGCGTGTCTCCGCCATCTCGGTTCTCTTCCTGGCGTTTTCTCTCTTCTTCTTCGCGCTTCTTTTGTTCTTTTTCCTGTCGTTTTCGCTCTTTCTCCTGTTCTTTCTCTTCACGCTGGCGCTGTTTTTCCCATTCCTTGTCTGTCGAACCGGAAGTAGGAGGAGTAGAGGCCGGCGGGCTGGTGGGAGTGGCCGGACCGGAATCGCCGCCGAAGCGTTCGAAACGGCTCACTTCCGTCCCCTCCAAGGTGTCGGACATCACTTTTTGGAAGATTTTTGCCGGGTATTCCCCGCCGGACAACCGGACGTGGTTGCCTCCTTCCGTAAACACCATCGTAGCCATTACGTATTCCGGAGTATAACCGACGAACCAGGATTCTTTGTTGTTCTGGGTGGTACCGGTCTTGCCGGCTACATCACGGCCGTCCGTCAAGCGGGCGTTGGAACCTGTTCCGTTTTCCACCGCATATTTGAGGACCTGGTTCATGGTATCGGCGGTGCGGGGACTGAACACTTTGTCGTCTTTCCGCAGTTCGTCTTTAGGCGTTAACACTTCCCCATCGGGCGTTTCGATTTTGATGATGGTGTGGGCCTCGTTAAACTTGCCCCCGCTCGGAAATAGGCTGTACGCTTGTGCCATCTGCAGGGTGCTCACCCCTCGAGTCAATCCCCCGAGGGAGAGAGGGGCCGGTTGTTTATCTCCGTCCTCCAGATTTAACCCTTCTTTTTTGGCGTATTCCCAAGCGGTGTTTACCCCGACCACTTCGTTAAGCAGACGGGCTGTCCCCGCATTGACGGACCGTCCCACCGCTTCTTTCAGCGGAATGTTCCCCCGGAATACGCCGTCGTAGTTTTTAGGGGACCAGCCGGCATAGGTGTAGGGCGCATCGGAGATATAGCTGTTTTCGCTGTATCCTTTCTCTTCCACCGCCGGTGCGTATACGGTCAGCGGCTTGATGGAAGAGCCGGGTTGCACACGGGATAAGGCACGGTTTTCATATCCGGTCAAGTAGTTGCGTCCGCCTCCGAGCGCCACAATCTCTCCTGTTTTTGGATCCATGATGGTGGCGCCGGCATCCAGGTTATCGTGCCCTTGGTAGTACGTATTGTCTCTCAAGGTGCGTTCCAGAGAAAGTTGGGCCTTCTTGTCCATGCCGGTATAGATTTTATAGCCGCCGTTTAACAGTTCCTGCCCATCCAGTCCGTATCGTTCCAATGCTTCGTTGGCCAAGTAATCTTTATAGGCATGGTAGTTTTGGTTCTTCCGGTGTTTGGCCATGTTTTTGGGATCGACCCCGAGATCCATCTTCTGATATTTTTCTTTTTCTTCTTCCGTGATGATCTCTTTTTCCGCCATCTTGGCCAACACCACATTGCGCCGCTGGATGGCCTTCTCCTCGTGTCGGAATGGATTGTACCCTTCCGGTGCTTTGGGGAGCCCTGCCAATAGGGCGATCTCGTGGGGCTCCAGCTCGTCTTTGGTCAGGTCTTTATCAAAATAGTTCTTGGAGGCCGACTGGATTCCCCGAAATTCATTACCAAGGGAGATAAAGTTAAGGTAGGACTCCAAAATCTCTTTTTTGGTGTATTTGCGCTCCAGGTTGTAGGAGATAGCGATCTCCGTCACTTTGCGCATGAATGTTTTTTCTCTCTGTTCGTTTAGGACGATGTTTCGTGCGACCTGCATGGTAATTGTGCTTCCGCCCTCGGCGGCACTCATGGTGAGAATGTCCACCGCCAGTGCGCGGCCGAGAGCCTTTAAGTCGGTGCCGTTATGGTTGTAAAACCGTTCGTCTTCGATGGCGACGAAGGCTTCCATCAGATCCTGAGATTTGACGTCATCCAAACCGATATACTCACGGTTGGTGTCCCCGAGCGCTTCCAGCTCTTTTCCGTCACGGTCGTACAAGGTGGTGGCAAACCGCAGGTTTTTTAAGCTGTCCAACTCATATACCGCTGTCGTCATCATTACGGCGATAAATCCACCCACTACAACCAGCAAGGTGGTGGAGAGGACCAGCAGCCACCATTTTTTTGTCATCATGGCTCTCCAGAACAGTCGGCCGAAGGATTTTAGTTTTCGCACATTCATCAGTCGCACTCTCCCCCCAAGTTACAATATATATCATATTGGGCGTTTACGGAAAACAAAACGAAAATCGCAATTGTGAACAGATGCCGAAAATAATGGCAGACAGGCGCTTCTCCACTCCCTGGAATGGTCTTATCCACATGGCTCGTGCTACAATGGGGATGACTTGGGGCCGTCCATTCGGGCGGCCGCGTAGCCAAGAGGTGAATGCGGATGCCGGATTGGATCCTATGGGTCATGGTTTTGTGGTTTTTGTTTATGGCTTGGTTTTTGGGTACGGGCGGGTACTTCATGTTCCGTAAGTTTCTAAAAGGGATGCCGAAAGAAGACGGGAAGTCGGCATTGGATTGGCAGGAGCATTATATCCAGCAGACACATCACCTTTGGACGGAGGAACAGAAGAAACTGTTGAATGAACTGGTTCAACCGGTTCCCAAACCCTTTCGGGATACAGCCAAACAGACGATTGCAGGCAAAATCGGTGAGTTGGCGGTAAAGGAAAAGGCCGACGCGATGAATCAGGACTTGATCATTCGCGGGTACATCCAGGCCACGCCCAAGCGAGATCATAAGTGGCTGGTGGAAACCCTGAAGAAAAAAGAAGTGGATCTTAAACCCTACCAGAAACTGTTGAAGTAACGCGGGCATGACCGGGCAGCGTTCCCGGTGGTGCCCTTTTTGATTGGTTTGGCATGCCCTGTGCTATACTGGATCCAAGCATTTGAACGTACAGCGAAGAAAGCGGAGCGGATTACCGCCTCCGGCAAGAGGAGGGGTTTTTAAAAACACCATGATGATACAAGTGGAGAATCTGGTCAAAGCATATAACGGTCAACGCGTGGTGGACGGTGTCAGTTTTGAAGTGGCCAAAGGGGAGATTTTCGGTCTCCTGGGTCCAAACGGTGCTGGTAAGACCACCACGATGGAAATGGTGGAGGGGCTTCGCACTCCCGATGAAGGCAAGGTTTTGATTGACGGTCTGGACGCGGTCCGCAAACCAAATACAGTCAAGGAACATATCGGTGTACAATTGCAATCGACGGCTTTGTTCGATCATCTGACCACCCGTGAAATCATCCTTTTATACGGCAGTTTTTACCGTGAAATGAGACGGGTGGAGGAGTTGCTCGCTTCCTTCGATCTGGAAGAAAAGGCGAAAACATTGGTGAAACACCTGTCGGGCGGCCAGCGGCAGCGACTGGCGATCGCCATGGCGGTTGTGCACGATCCCAAAGTGATTTTTCTGGACGAACCCACTACCGGTTTGGATCCCAAAGCACGCCGGGATCTGTGGGCGATTGTTCAGCGCCTGAAGGATGAGGGCCGAACCGTTTTTTTATCCACACACTATATGGAGGAAGCAGAACAATTGTGCGACCGGGTGGCGATTATGGATACAGGCCGTATCATCGCCCTCGATTCGCCGGCGGGTTTGATCCGTCAGTTGGCTTCGGACAGTGTGGTTGAATTTGTGTTGGAACGTCCCGAGCCCGCCCAGACATTTCGCGACTTGGACGGGGTGAAGGAAGTGAAACAGTCGGAGGACGGGGCGACTGTCCTACTGACGGATCGGCTGCAGGATACCCTGCGGCGTCTGATTCCCCTGGCTGATGAGAAAAAGTGGGATCTATTAGGGATGCGCACCCGAACGGCTACTTTGGAAGATGTGTTTTTGCAACGAACGGGAAAGAGGTTGACAGACGCATGAAGGCATACTGGCGATTGACGCTGGCCCAGCTGCTGCTGTTTATACGAAACAAAAATACGATTATATGGTCTTTGTTGCTGCCTGTTTTTATGATGTTGGCCCTGGGCACGTTTTTAGGAAACGGCGGAAATCAATTCACTCTCCAAACCGTGGTGGTGGACGAAGATCAAACGCCAGTGTCCCGGGAACTGGCGGACGCATTTCAGGGGACGGAAGGACTGGCGGTTACCGCCGCTGACCGGAAATCCGGACTGGAACAGGTTCGATCCGGAGAGGCGGATATGATGGTGGTACTAAAAAAAGGGCTGGGTGAAGAAGTGGAACGGTTTCAATCCTCCGGCGAAGCTCGGGCGGTAGAACAGATTGCCCTCTACCTGGATGGAAGCAATCCCACCGTGTCGGAAGTGGGTACTTCTGTTATCGCCCAGGTGGTGGACGAGCGCAACAAGGAATTGGTGGGTTTCCGGCCGGTCGTATCCACGGAACAGGTGGATGTCCAAGCCCGTCCTTTGGGTTATATCGACTTCCTGGTACCGGGCATTCTCTCTCTTATGATCATGAGCAACAACTTAAACGGAGTAGCGGCTACCATCGCTTCCTGGCGGGAGAGGGGCATCCTGCGAAGGATGCAGGGAACGCCTTTGAAAAGTTCCACTTTTATCGCCGGTCAGATCACTGCCCGAGTCCTGTTGAACGGGTTGCAGGCAGTGACGGTGCTGCTGGTGGCATATTTTCTATTTGACGTGCAAGTGAACGGGTCGTGGGTGCTTTTGCTGGCCGTGTTATTGCTCGGGACCCTTACGTTTATGTCCATCGGGTTCATTATCGCAAGCCTGGCAAAAAATCCGGAGAGTGCGGCACCGATCGCCGGTTTGGTTACGTTTCCTATGATCTTTGTCGGCGGGATCTTCTTTCCGATCCGGGATTTGCCGGGGTTGTTGCAGCCCTTAATTCAGCTGATCCCCATCGGCCATCTGACCGATTCCCTGCGCGGAGTGATGAACGATGGGGCCACCCTTGCCCAGCTGTCGATGCCGCTGTCCATTCTGGCGGCGTGGCTGTTTGTATCCTTTACCGTGGCCGCTGCCACATTCCGGTGGGATGTGAAATAATGGGGGTGACACCGTGATCATGGGAGTGGGAACCGACAGCGTCTCTTGTGTTCGCATTGCCCGATTCGGCCCGGAAAGGCTGGCGGGTCGGATTCTTACGCCGGAAGAGCGGGAAACGATCCCCGCAGGCGGACAGCGCTTGATCGAGTGGATGGCCGGCCGTTTCGCCGCCAAAGAGGCGATTTCCAAGGCGGCTGGTTCCGGCATCGGAGCCACGGTGGGCTTCCGGGACATCACCATCCATCCGGATGAACGGGGGAAGCCGATCGCCCATGTATCCGATGCCGCCCGCAGGCGGCTCGGATGGTTGGGTGATGTACAGATCCATCTTTCCATCACGCATACCGAGGATCACGCCCTCGCTTTTGCCGTTATGGAACAGAGGGGATAAGGCTTGTCCGGTTATCTTCCCGCAAGAACGCGGGAGGGTAGGTATGGCTTTTGGTTCGCCTTTGCACTCATAGAGCACAAGTCTCGCCTGGTTCACTTCGTTCCCGGTCTCGCTATGCGCTTTTTGCAACGAAACGAAGACAGCCATACCGATCCGGGTTTTCGTTCTACGGATTGTTCAGACATACCCTAATCCTGAGCCTGTCATCCTTGTCTGCATATCGCCCTGAACTGGGACATATGATGGTAACGCGGTTGGGAGGGACATCCTTGTATCTCTATACTGCACAGGAAATGCGCGATTTGGATCGGTACACCATCGAAACGGTCGGTGTGCCGGGATCAGTTCTGATGGAAAATGCAGGCCAGGCGGTAACCCGGCTGTTACATGAGCGGGATCCCGGTCCGGCAAAAGCGGTGGTGTTGGCCGGCACGGGAAACAACGGCGGTGACGGATTTGTGATTGCCCGTCTGTTGGCGTCGGCAGGTTGGCAGGTCCGTCTGTGGCAGGTGGGACAGGAGGAGAAGATGTCCCCGGAGACCCGGATATTTCGCGATGCTTGCCAACGATCGGCACCTGAGCCTCATCGCTGGGAGCCGCAGCGGATCCCCGATTTGACGGCTGATCTGCGCCGGTCCGATTGGGTGATCGATGCCCTTTTGGGCACCGGAGTTCGGGGTGAGCTGCGGGAGCCTTTCCGGACGGTGATCGCTCTGATCAATCGGGAAGCATGGGGGCGTGTTTTGGCGGTCGACATCCCCAGCGGAGTGGAGACGGACTCCGGTGCCGTTGCCGGTGAAGCGGCGGTACGGGCGGATTGGACCGTCACCCTCGCCGGTCCGAAGTGGGGCCACTACTTGCTGCCGGGAGCGGAGTTTTGCGGTGAGCTGACGGTTGCCGAAATTGGAATTCCCGCATCCGTTGTCCGCCTTCGGTCTCCCCTAGCTCGTCTGAATGGACCGGATGGTTGGGAAAAGCATCTGGCTCCCCGTTCCCCCTGGTCCCATAAGGGTACCCATGGCCACCTGCTGGTGGTGGGGGGATCCCGAGGCATGCTGGGGGCCGCCGCTTTATCGGCGATGGCCGCTTACCGTACCGGAGTCGGAATGGTGACAGTCGGTGTGCCTCAAAGTCAGGAGACAGCTATGGCATCCCAGGTGACGGAATCGCTGGTATGGGGCTGGCCCGATCAGGGGAACGGCGGTTTTGCCGATGCGTTTCCCGCTGGGTGGGAGGAACGCAAACATCGATTCAGTGCGGTTGCTGTCGGACCCGGTTTGGGTCCGGTTCCCAACAGTGACTGGTTGAGGCGGTTTCTCTCCCTGGATTGTCCGGTGGTGCTGGATGCCGATGCCCTCAACGCCTTGTCCCGTGATCCCGCCATCCTGCGGGAGGCTGCCGCTCCGGTGGTGCTTACCCCCCACCCGGGGGAGATGGCTCGCCTCACCGGCTCCACCGTTAGCGAAGTGGAGGGGAACCGTCCCGGGGTGGCGCGGGATTGGGCGCGGGAATACGGTGTCTTCGTGGTACTGAAGGGGACACACACTCTCATCGCTTCCCCGGGCGGCTCGTGCGTCGTGGAGGGAAATGCCTCCCCTTCTTTGGCCAAAGCCGGTTCCGGCGATGTGTTGACGGGGGTGACAGGGGCGTGGTTGGCCCGAGGCGTCCCGCCCGCCGAGGCAGCGGCCTTGTCGGTTCATCTGCATGGTCTCGCCGGCCGCCTGGCCGTGACCGATGTTTCCGACAGCGTGATCGCCACTGACGTCATCCGTGCCATCGGACCTGCTCTCCATCGATTGATCCCATCGCGCTCCCGTGCCTGACCGACACATTTCGAAGGATAGACCTGGCGTCTCTCCATCGGGAAAGGGTGGATGAAATGCGTCGGATCGCATGGGTTTGCGCCGTGTTGCTATTGGTATCCGTTGTGCTCGCAGGCTGCGGCGAAAAAACCCCGGAGCAAATCGTAAGCGATTTGTCCAAACGCTCGGAGAAGATGGAAAGTTACAAGAGCAAAGGTACCATGACCATCAACAGTGGAACCGCTCCCCAGGAATACGAAGTGGAGGTCTGGTATAAAAAGCCCCACTACTACCGTGTGTCGCTTACCAATACCAAGAAGGATGTCACACAGATTCTCTTGCGCAATGATGATGGTGTGTTCGTGTTAACCCCGCACTTGGAGAAGAGCTTCCGCTTCCAGAGCGATTGGCCGGAAAACAGTGGGCAGGTTTACCTGTACGAGTCCTTGTTAAGCAGTATTATCGATGACTCCGCCCGCAAAGTGACACCCGCGGAAAAGAGCTACCAGTTCGAAGTGGCGGCCAATTATTCTCAAAACCAATCCCTCGTCAAGCAGCAGATCTGGATGGACCATAAGTACAATCCACAAAAAGTGCAGGTATTAAATGACGAAGAGAAAGTGATGGTAGAGGTTCAGTTTGAAAGCTTTGAGGCGGATGCTTCCTTTGACAAAGACGCCTTCAATATGGAACGCAACATGACCGGTTATGCCGGACGCAGCGTCCCTACCTTGGCGGAGGAGAAAGAAGCGGCTGACGACAAGCCGGATAACAGCCTGGCGGTGTTCACACCGGACTATATTCCCGAAGGGTACAAAGCGGCAGATGAGACCACAGTGGAAACCCCCGACGGCCCGGCGGTGATCACCCGGTACCAAGGGGAGAATCCCTTCACTCTTACCCAGAAACAGCCCGTCTCCGTGGAAGCCAGTGCCCCGGCTTACGGAAAACCAGTGGACCTGGGCTACACCGTCGGCATTCTGCTGGAGATGGACGGCAAAAAGCGCCTCTCCTGGATGTACGAAGGCACGGAACTGGAATTGATCGGAGAATTGCCTGAAGAAGAACTCCTCAAAGTGGCTCAATCCTTCTACGGGCAAGAGGAAGAAAAATGATCGACCCGCCACCGGGGTGGCGGTTTTTTTGTGTGTATGGGATTTAATTGGTATAAGTGAAGATGGACCATATGATCACGAGAAACCCCGTCACATGAAGGGGGCGTTCAATCCATCGGTAAAGAAGTGTCTGTTTAAATATCCGCTCTAAATCCCAGGTACGGTTTCCCCACCAGTGTGCACCACATAGTAACAAGATCAAGAGAATCGGAATCCCTATGTTCGTTTTTGCATAATTGGTCGCGATTACGACAATCACACCCATATAAAGGATCCATTTACCCACCTGCCATGTGACCGCTTTCCGCCAATCATCCCCAAACCGATCTTCCAATTCCGCTCTCCATCGGTTACTTTCCATCGTTTCCTCCTTATATGAAAAAGACGATTCGCAAGACGCCCCAAGCCAGATAGGCGACCAACAAGATTCCGCCGATCCAGCCCAGTGCTCGGAAAATATGGCGTGCTTTTTGCTTTCTCACGGACTCCTTTGCCGCTTTTTTCTGGGGAATCCCGATAGCGAAAAATACCAGGGCAAACGCCGCGGGGACGAGCCAATTAAACGCGTGATTAAACGTTAGTTCCACCCCGGAAAACAGGGCGGTTGGAGCAAACGCAACATAGTCGAACCACTGCATGAAGTAAAGGAATGCGGTGATGGGCAGCCACCATTTCAAGGCATTGATGGCCCGTTGTTTCAATGAAAACCCCTCATTTCACTTACGGATGATGAGAAACAAGTGCCGTTTTTCTCTGGAAGACCAATCAGCCACTCTTATGCCACCCTTTTTGGAGCTATTTGTTCCTATTTGTCCCTTCTTATATTATTCGCATCTTGCCTCTGGTTTGGGTACCCTATGACTAAGGTTTGTCTGGTTATTCAATCTTCTGTGAGTAGAAGGGAGGGTCGGTATGGCTTTTGGTTCGCCTTTGCACTCATAGAGCACAAGTCTCGCCTGGTTCACTTCGTTCCCTGGTCTCGCTATGCGCTTTTTGCAACGAAACGAAGACAGCCATACCGACCCGGGATCTCGCCCTACGGATTGTTCAGACGCCCTAGATTGGAATGCAGCAGGCGGCAATGGTACCATGGGAGCAGACTATTCAGATGAGAGGAGACGGACGGATGGATCCCATACGCGTCGGCATCATCGGGTACGGATTGGCAGGGTCCGTGTTTCATGCCCCATTGGTAGAGTCGGTTCCAGGGTTTACATGGATGGCGGCAGTAACAGCCAACAGAGGGGAAGAAGTGGTTCGGAATCATCCCCATGTCCGGGTGGAATCCGATCCGGAGGCATTGTTTGCCGACCCAAGTGTAGACCTGGTAGTGGTGGCATCTCCTAATGAGACTCATTTTTCCCTGGCAAAGCGGGCGCTTTTGGCTGGTAAGCACGTGGTGGTGGACAAACCCTTCGTCATCCGCTCGGAGGAAGGGGACGAGTTGAACCGACTGGCCCTGGACAGGGGGCGGGTTCTGAGCGCTTTTCACAACCGACGGTGGGATAACGACTTTCTTACCTTGCGGTCGTGTATGGAGGCAGGGCGCATGGGAGAGGTGCATACCTACCATGCTCGTTGGGACCGCTTCCGCCCGCAGGTGCGGGACCGCTGGCGTGAACGGGACGAACCGGGAGCCGGAACGCTGTATGATTTGGGTTCCCACTTGATCGACCAAGCCTTGTGCCTGTTTGGAATGCCGGATACCGTGACGGCCGACCTGTTTCCCCAGCGATGGGGAGCACAGGTGCCGGATTATTTTTATCTTACGTTGGCATACGGAAAGCGGAGGCGGGTGGTGCTGAGCGGCGGCTCGATGGTGGCAGAGCCGGGCCCCCGTTTTGAGGTGCACGGGGAGAGAGGAAGCTTCATCAAATGGGGGCTGGACGGTCAGGAAGAGGATTTGAAAAAAGGGAGGCGACCGAAAGATCCAGGTTGGGGAGAAGAGGATCCGCACTTTTACGCCACTCTTGTTGTGGAAGACGGTCGAAGGATTTCTGAGCGGGTGCCCACCCTGCGCGGCTCCTACGAGTCCTATTATGAAGGGGTAAGGAATGCCATCCGTGGCCATGCCCCCGTCCCTGTGACCGCGGACGAGGCGACGCAGGTGATCCGGGTCATTGAGCGGGCGGTGGAAAGTGCAGCCCTGGGACGGACAGTGGACTGGTGACGGAGTGATTGTTCATTTTAAGCGGTCGTTGTATGATAGGGGCTGACAAAATGGGACAATTCCCGACGGGGGAGCGAGGGGTGGAGAAATGGCTATCCGACCGGTGCGCGATGAACGGACGCCTTATTCGGTCTTGCTGTACCGGAAGAACCGAACCTTGCGCTTGGCGGAAATCGGTTTCTTCCTGACGGGGCTGCTGGTGGTGCTGCCCCTGTTTGAAAATCTGCGCTCGGTGTCGTTTATGCTGACGGTGTTGGGATGGGGCGGGGTGGTGATGGGGATGGTGCCAGCGATATGGCGGGTATGGAAGAGACCGCGTTATGTGCTGTATGAAGACCGTTTGGTGATCCACTGGGGCCGCCGACGGGACGAGGTGCCGCTCCATCAAGTGAAGCCCACCTATGATTTACCCAACCAGTATGATATCCGTGGAAAAAAACAAGCGTTGCTGGTAACGGATCCGTTTCTGGAGGATCTGGCTGCTCAGTTGGAATTGAATAAACGGGGGCTGAAACGACGTGGTTCATGAAGGATACCGAGATACGGTGGTGGAGGTGGATTTAGATGCCATCGCCCACAATGTGAAGGAGTTTCTACAGTGGTTGACACCCGGAGTGCGCCTGATGGTGGCAGTGAAAGGGGATGCCTACGGACACGGGGCGATTCGGGTCTCGCAAGCTGCCCTGGAAGCGGGGGCGACCGATCTGGCCGTGGCTTTCCTGGATGAAGCGATCGAACTTCGGGAAGCGGGCATTCAGGCACCCATCCTGATCCTGGGTCACACTCCGCCGCGGGGATTGGAACAGGCATTGGAGTTGGATACGGCTCTTACCGTGTCCGATGGCGAAACCATGGCGGCGATTGCGGAGATCGCCCGTCGCCATAACCGGACAGCCCGTGTTCATGTCAAGGTGGATACAGGAATGGGCCGGTTGGGATTGTGGCCGGATGAGGCGATAGCTCTCATCGAGCAATGGGTGGATCGTTCCGGGGTGGTGATCGAGGGGGTATTCACCCACTTTGCCACTGCCGATGAACCGGATAAAACCTATGCCAAGGATCAACATTACCGCTTGATGGAGGTGGTGAACCGGCTGGGGGAAAAGGGGATCAAGATCCCGTTGATTCATTGTGCCAACAGCGCTGCGGCCATTGATCTGCCGGAGTATTCTCATGGGATGGTCCGGGTGGGGATCAGCATGTACGGATATTATCCTTCCCCTGATGTGAACCGGGTGGCGGTCAAACTTCAACCCGCCCTTACCTTAAAAACGAAGATTACACGGCTGGCTTGTCCGGAAGAGGGGATGGGGATCAGCTACGGCAAGACACGGGTGGTGGACGGTACTCGCTGGATCGCCACTCTTCCCGTCGGGTATGCCGATGGATACAGCCGATTATTGTCCAATAAAGGGGTAGCATTGGTCCAAGGGAAGCGGGTGCCGGTGGTGGGCCGGGTTTGCATGGATCAGACGATGTTGGATGTGACCGATGCAATGCCGGTGAAAACGGGAGATGAGGTGGTTCTTTACGGTCGGCAAGGAGAGGAAGCGGTGACCGTAGATCAAGTCGCCACTTTGCTCGGTACGATTTCCTATGAGATCACTTGTATGTTGGACCGGCGCATCCCGCGGATTTATACACGTTCCGGCAATCGTGTCAGCATCCGAAATTTGTTGTTGGATCCATCGCAAAAACTTCTCTGACAGGATTGAAATCAATATCCTGCGGGAAGGAATTTTGCCATTGTAATCGAATACCTTTAATATTGTCCCCGGTTGGTCTCGGCGGGGATAGAGACCCTGTCCGCCTACCGGATTCATCCGTTGAAAAAGGCGGTGAAAATGTAAGAGTTCTTGTCAGTCGGCTGTTGTCGACAGGTGGACACCCAAAGTATATTTTTGCAACAGCTTTAACATAATGGTAGTATTGAAAAGGGAAATCGCCAACGGTGACGATTGGTTGGGGGTGCTTTACGTTGTCCGACACAAAGAGAATCATGATTAGCCTGCCTCAGCATTTGCTCCAGGAAGTAGACGGGTTGGTGGAGAAGGAGAATTCCAATCGCAGCGAGTTTGTCCGTCAAGCGATGAAATTGTACCTCCATGAACGGAAAAAACGGCTGATCCGGGAAATGATGCAACAAGGTTATATGGAAATGGCTAAGATCAATCTAAATATTGCTTCCGAAGCGTTTGAAGCGGAAGAAGAGGCTGACGACACGACGATTCGACTGGTTAGTGGGGTGTAAGCATTTGATTGTGAAGCGTGGCGATGTATACTTTGCCGATCTTTCGCCAGTGGTCGGATCAGAACAAGGTGGGGTTCGGCCTGTTTTGGTGATTCAAAACAACATCGGGAACCGGTTCAGCCCCACTGTCATCATCGCCGCGATCACCGCTCAGATCCAGAAGGCGAAACTCCCTACTCATGTCGAAATCGACGCGAAATCCTATGGGTTTGACCGGGACTCCGTCATCCTATTAGAACAGATTCGAACGATTGACAAGCAGCGTCTTACAGATAAAATCACCCATCTGGATGAGGAAATGATGAGTCGGGTGAACGAGGCGCTCAATATCAGTTTGGGACTTATCGATTTCTAAAACGGAGTAAGGAGGGGTGGCTGCGCCTCTCTTTTTTTGTGTTCCCTATCTTTTTCCATATAACCGATCCGGGATTGGATCATGTATAATAATAGAGAAATAATCACCATCGTCCTTTCTAACCTTGAGAAGCGCAAGGAGTCGTTGGGTCTATTTTTCCAGATCGGGATGGTTTTCGTATGAATCCGTCTGGTGCCGGATAACCGTCAACAAGCCACTAAGTGGCGCCGATCGATGAAGGAAACTGCCGAGATGACGGAGCGGGGTGGCATCGACGCCACGAATACGAGGTGACAGGATGCAAGAACAGATTATTCAACAGTATCGGGAGTTGCTCACCTCTTACCTACGGGACAAGAGTGAAGATCATCTGTATGAGGCGCAACAGATGAGCAAGTGGATGATGGAACAGAAAATCCCCCCGGAAGAGATGGTCAGCTACCACGCCGAAGCGGTGAAAAATGAGTTGCCGGAACTTCCCTCCGCCGTTCGCGACTCGTTTGATATGCTGATCGAAATGATGATCGGCTACGGGATCTCTTTGCGCGAGCACGAGAGTTTGCGGACCCGGCAAAAGGAATTGGAATATGAAATCGAAGTGGCAGTGGGCATGCAGCAGACACTGTTGCCGGATGCTCTGCCTTGTTTGCCGGGATTGGAGGTTGGGGTGATCAGTGTTCCCGCCCAACGAATGAGTGGGGATTATTATAATTTTGTGGATCACGGATGCGGGGCTGTGGGCATCGCTCTCTCGGATATTATCGGAAAAGGGATCCCGGCCGCCTTGTGCATGTCCATGATCAAATATGCCATGGATCAACTGGAACAGCCACTGAGTCCCTCGGACATTTTACGCCGTTTGAACATCGTGGTGGAACGGAATGTGGATCCAAGCATGTTCATTACCATGGTATATGGGGTATATGATATTCATCACCATCAGTTTCGTTATGCGGCTGCCGGACATGAGCCCGGATTTTATTACCACGCCGCTACCGGGGAATTTCGCGATATGACCACCCGGGGACTGGTTCTGGGAGTGACGAAGGAGATTTCCTATGAGGAGTACGAACTCCAATTGGATCCGGGTGATGCGGTCATTTTGTTTTCGGACGGAGTGACGGAAGCCCGTATCAAAGGTCGCTTTTTGGGGCGGGAACGCTTCAAGGAGCTGATCGCTTCGAATATTCACCTGCCCGCCCAGCAAGGAGTGGAAGCGATGTATCAGGATCTTTACGAACAAGCCAACCATGAGCAGAAAGACGATCAGACCATCCTGATGATCCGACGTTCGTCCTGATCGAAGAGGTTTCAAATGAAATCGCTGGGGGAAAGTCTCATGTGTGGAGGTTGAGAGAATGAATGTATCGATACAAGAACGGACTCAAAAAGCGAATGTGACCACGTTGGTCGTGTCGGGGGAAGTGGACGCGTATACTGCGCCGCAGCTGCGGGAAAAACTGATGCCTTTGTGCAAGGCTGACCGCGAGATTCATCTGGATCTGTCCCAAGTCGATTATATGGACAGCACCGGATTGGGCGTTCTGATCGGTGCATATAAGTCCCTGCGTGCTCAAAACGGCCGTCTGGTGTTGACGGGGATCAGTCCACGCTTGAATCGACTGCTGCAAATCACCAACTTGACCGAGATCATAGATATTGAAGACGGAGTGTAAAGGGAGTGGGTGTTCTGTGGTGCATTCCAGCGATCGAATCGAATTGGCCATCCCCGCGAAAGCCCAGTATGTGGGTGTGGTCCGTTTGACCGTTTCCGGCATCGCCAACCGGATGGGCTTTGATTATGATGAGATTGAGGATATGAAGTTAGCCGTCGCGGAAGCCTGCACCAATGCGGTGGATCACGCATATTCCGGCAAAGCCGGCAATATTGTGATCCAGTTTCGGATCTATCGTGATCGGCTGGAAGTGATGGTGAAAGACGAGGGCAACAGTTTTGACATCGATTGCGTCAAACGTCGCTCCGGCCCGATTGACTCCCGGCTGCCGCTGACCGCGATGCGAGAAAGGGGGCTGGGTCTACATTTGATGGAAACCCTGATGGACCGTGTGGAAATTAACGGCAGTCAAGGGGTGGTTGTGACGCTCACCAAGTTTATTCGAAGGGACGAGGTGGATCAAGATGTCGACTCGCCCGCAGAAACGCAATCTCACCGATGGTGAAATCCTTGAAATGATCCGTCTCTATCAGGAGGAGGGGGACGAAGCCGTTCAAGCGAAATTGGTGGAACATTACACCTCCTTGGTAGAGACGATGGCTTCTAAATTTTCCAGGGGGAGCGAACCTTTCGAAGATTTAACCCAAGTAGGGATGCTCGGTCTTCTTGCCGCCCTGAAACGGTATGATCCCACTTATGGACGCAGCTTTGAAGGATTTGCCGTTCCGACGATTGTAGGGGAGATCAAGCGTTACATCCGTGACAAGACGTGGAGCGTCCATGTACCCCGCCGTATTAAGGAGCTTGGCCCCCGTATCAAAAAAGCGGTGGAGGAATTGACTACCCGCTTTCAACGTTCTCCCCATGTGGATGAAATCGCGGAATACCTGGAAGTCAGTCCGGAGGAAGTCTTGGAAACGATGGAAATGGGCCGCAGCTACAATGCGGTCTCGGTCGACAGCCCGATCGAAGCCAACAGTGACGGCAGCCATGTGACGTTGTTGGACTTGGTGGGCCATGCGGATCACGGCTACGAACAAGTGGACCGGCAGATGCTGTTGGAACGGGCCTTCCAAGTGCTTACAGACCGGGAACGGGACATCATCCAGATGACCTTCTTCGACAATATGAGCCAAAAACAGGCGGGTGAACACCTGGGAATCTCCCAGATGCACGTCTCCCGCTTGCAGCGACGGGCTCTGCGCAAGTTGCGGGAGGCGATCCGAATGGAGCCGACCGAAATCATTTAACGTTAAAACCGATGGATGTCGGAAACGGACGGATTCCGAAAACCTCGGTTTTTTATTTTCCATCAAAAACCGCGGAACAGGCTTACGCCCGCCCCGCGGCAGCTTCCATTCCACTGGAGGCTTTCAATGGGATCAACTCGGCGATGGTGTGATAATCGGGTTCCCCGCTCAGCCGGTCGAAGCGGCCGAAGGGAATGAGCGCGTTTCCCTCCGGCCAGTGGACCTGAAGGTTACGGGGCTGAATGGGCACCCGTTTAATCCGTCCCTTCATCTCGCCAAAGGAAGAGCGCAACAAAACCGGATCGCCGTCCGCCAAACGGAGTGAATCGGCATCAGCTGGGGAGATGAACACATCTTCCCGTACCGAATCGGTGAGGGGATCGTGTTCCCCCCACAACATGCTGTTAAACTGTTTGCCCCGCCGGGTACCGACTCGAAACATTCCCTCCGGAATATCCGTATGGGGCAGCGACGCCCGGTAAAAGCGAGCCCGTCCGTCATCGGTGGCGAAGTTTCCGTCTTCGCATAATCGGACGCCCCCCCATTGAAACTGGTCCCCCTGTTTCTTCAGGTGCTGAATACCGTCATAAGCGGGGATGGTGCGGGCAATGTCTGCCCGGATGGCAGCGGGATCCTCATAATGAATGAGAGAAGCCCGCTCCGGGTATACGCGTTTGGCGATCTCTACTGGTATCCACCATTCGGGTCGTGCCTCTTCGATACGGGGTCCTGGTATCTCCGGACTGAAAATGACCCGCCGCTCGGTGGATGTTTCCGTGATTCCGCCGGGTGTTTCATAACGGGTGGCCGCGGGCAGGATGAGCACCCAGCCATCTTCTGCCTCCGGTTCCACCAGCATCTGAGGACTGAGAACGATGTCCTGATGGATACGGTGCGGAATGCGGGCCAATGCCTCCCGGACAATCAGCGGATCCGGCAAGGTTTCCAGGAAGTTTCCCCCGATTACCATCATCGTGTCCAAATTTCCTTCATAGGCGGCTTGGATCATGGCCCCCGCCTTTAATCCCGGCTGGGTCGGCGGAGTGAACCCCCACAGCTGCTTCAGATGGTCGGCAGATTCCGATTCAACGGGCAGCCCCATGCCGTAGGCGTTGGGGACTGCTCCCATCTCGGCACCGCCTTGTACCCCCGAGTGGCCGCGTATCGGGTTAAGGCCGGTGTGGGGGCGTCCGATGCGCCCCATGGCCAACGCTAAATTGACCAGGCTCTGTACATTGTCTGTACCGTGACTGTGCTGGGTCACTCCCATGCTCCAGACCGTGATGGAAGTGTCGGCATCGGCATATTGATTTGCAAATCGAATCATTTCTTTCCGGGTGGTACCGGCGGAGCGCTCCAGTTCCTCCCATGACAGATGGGTGACATGACGCTCCACTTCATCGAAATTCCGGGTATGGCCGTCGATGAACGGACGATCCACTCGTTTCGTTTCGATCAGGTGTTTCAGGACGCCATTAAAAAACGCCGCATCTCCGCCGATGGAGACAGAGTAGAAATCATCGGTCAGTTTTGTTCCGAATAGGGCACTTTCAGTCACAGAGGGAACCCAGTATCGTTTTAGCCCCTCTTCTTCATAGGGATTAACCACCACCACTTTGGTGCCGGCTTTTTTCGCGTGGTAGATGTATTTGGTGGCGACGGGTTGGTTGTTGGCCAAATTGGAACCTACCAGAATCAACAGGTCGGTTCCGATCCAGTCCGTATAAGAGAGTGTAGTGGCACCGACACCGGTGGATCGGGTCAGGGCGACGGTGCTGGGAGCATGACAGATGCGGGCAGCGTTGTCGATATGGTTGGTTCCCAGGAAGCGGGCCGCTTTGTTGGCGGCAAAGTACACCTCGTTGCCGATCCCGCGGGAAGTCAGGTAAAACGCCAGCCGTTCCGGAATCGTTTTCCGGATTTGATCCGCTGCCAGATTCAGCGCCTTATCCCAGGAAATTCGATGGAAACCAGCATCCCCTTTGCGGCGCAGCATGGGATACGGAAGGCGGCCCCATTCCCGCATGTCCCGACTGTTCAGCTCCTTCAACTGATTGAGGTCGGTAAGCATTTCGCCGTCCAAGGCGGGCATGGTGTTCATCCGCAATAGGTTCAGCCGGACCATGCACAAGTGAGTGCCCGGCAAGGTCCAATCTTTCATTCCTGTCGTCCCCAAGGCGCATCCGTCACAGCATCCCTGGTTGAGGATTCGCCAGGCGTATCCCAGTTGGTCGCGATTTTCCCAGGCGACCCGGATCATTTCTTTGAAATGGTGGGGTTTTGTCTCTCCCATCCCAAAAGGGGTAAGAGAAGCCCAGCTGGTGGAATCCCATCCCTTTTTCCGTTTTTGTTCCATGCCGATCCCTCCTGAAACTCAACGTTCCTCTTCCACTCGTTCACCGCCGGTGTATATATTGAACCGGTCTTTCCGCATAAAGCCGATCAACGTGATCCCGAATTCCCGCGCCAAGTCGCAGGCCAGGCTAGAGGGGGCGGACACCGCCGCCACCATTGCTACTCCGGCCACCGCCGCTTTTTGCATAATTTCAAAACTGGCTCGCCCGCTCACCATGAGAATCCCGTCATGCAGCGGCGCGCCGGATAGGAATAAACTCCCCAGCAATTTATCCACAGCGTTGTGTCGACCCACATCCTCCCGCAATGCCAGGAGGCTGCCCTCGCAGTCGAACCAGGCGGCGGCGTGCAGTCCCCCGGTGCGGTCAAAGGCGGTTTGTTCCCGCCTCAACGCCTCCGGCAGGGATCGGATCACCGAGGGTGAGATCTGGAAGGTCCGCTTTACGGGTGCCACTCCCCGCACGCGGATCGCTTCCAAGGAGGCCTTTCCGCAGATGCCGCAGCTGGATGTTTGGTAAAAATGACGGGTAAAGCGCTTCCAATCCATTGCAACATCCTGCTGGAGTGCCACCTGAACGATATTAAAATACTGGGGTTCGCGGGGATTGCGGCAGTAGTAAATACGGTGAATCTGCGCGGGATTCTCCAGGATGCCTTCCGTCCACAAAAAACCGGCGGCCAGCTCGTAGTCGTGGCCGGGAGTGCGCATGGTGACAGCCAGCGGCACCGCTTCCGGAGCCTGAGAGGGGAGAAGGCGAATCTCCAGAGGTTCTTCCACCGTTACCTCATCCATCCGATGCTTCCGAAAGTCGGGGTGAACCTCCTCAATCCTGCGACGCGACGACGAGGAGAAAAGGGGTGTGGTGTGCATTGGGATTCCTCGTTTCAGGCAAAAGTGAACATTCTTTTCTTTTTACGCTATCCCATTTTGGCGGGGATTGCAATCGGAGGGAAGAAACGAAAAAACCGCCGTCACTGGAACGGCGGTTTCATCGATGTAGCGCAAGGGTTATACTTTCCACCAGGCGTCAAACGGGGAGACGGGAACGGTTCGCTTGTGGCGGGTGGACAGGAATTTGTCTTCAATTTGTTGAGCCGCTTCCGGGTCCACCTCTTTTCCTTCCAGATAATCGTCGATGACGGGATACGTTAAGCCCAGCTCCGCCTCATCGGCCTGACCGGGACGGTCATCCAACAGATCGGCGGTCGGCACTTTTTCGTAAATGGCCGTTTCGGCACCCAGATGTCGCAAGCATTCCTTGCCCTGCCGCTTATTGAGGCCAAACAGGGGAATCAGGTCGCAGGCCCCATCCCCGAATTTGGTGAAAAAGCCGGTGACGGCTTCAGCAGCATGGTCGGTTCCCACCACCAGCAGATGATAGGCACCGGCGACGGCGTATTGGGACTTCATGCGCTCCCGCGCTTTGGCGTTCCCCTTGACGAAATCGGATAAGAGTTCATCGGTGGCTGCTTGGAAAGCGTTCACGGTGGCTTCTACCGCTTCCTGAATATTAACGGTCAGCGTTTCGTCCGGTTGGATAAAGCGGAGTGCCCGTTGTGCGTCCGCTTCATCTTGCTGGACGCCGTAGGGAAGGCGCATGGCGATAAAACGGTATGCTTCCCCGGTTTCACGACGAAGCTCTTCCACGGCCAATTGGCAGAGGCGCCCGGCGAGGCTGGAATCTTGCCCCCCGGAGATTCCCAGAACCAATCCCTTGGCACGGGTGTGACGCAAGTATTCTTTGATGAATTGGACGCGCATCCGCACCTCTTGTTCCGGGTCGATGGACGAACGAACGTGCAGTTCGTCGATGATTTCCTTTTGTAGGGGTCTCATACGGAAATCCTCCTTTGGACGATAACTACTTTAGTTATATCAAATGTTCGGTTATTTGACATCTGCTGTCGGCTAAAATGACAGATGGTAAGGGTATTCGAAGCCAGTTGTCACTGATTACGCTTCCCTATTTTGCGTGAGACTGAAACGAAACTTTTGCTCCCCGTACCGGTGTTTTTGTCAGACGGATCCGAAATTGTATCAGAAAAATGTGGTTTCGTGAATGGGAGATCGATCGTTTCCATGATAAAAGCTCTCTCATTCGTTGAGAGAGCTTTTATTTACGTTTTGGTTATGATTTGCTGTCCTTCCGCGGTGACGGGCTCGTGGAAGACTCCCGGTTCTGAGAATGGGTCAACAGGGAATAAGGGGTACCATTCAACCCTTTTTCATCCATTTCCAACTATCTTTATCACTGCGCTTTGCGCTTCCTCCTCGCCTTCCCACCTGCTTTCTCTGGGTGCAACTGGTTGTGACAGGCAGCACACACACTTTCCAGGTTGTCTGCCTCCAGTGCCCGGTCAGGGTTGTCCTTCAAGTGTTTATGAACTTGCCCAGCTGTCATATGTGCCATGATCCTAACTCCTTTCGCATAAGAAAAGCACCCTGATGGGTGCTTTAATAGTCAAAAAATGTCTTTAACCTTAATCTCCGGCCATATCTCTTTGATCGTTCTTCCACTAATCTTAGCTTTCTCCAATAACTCTGCCACACTTGCAAAAGTAATGGGTTCACTTGAATTGTATTCACAAAGTGAAAAACCATCTTGTGAATTGGTAATTGAGTATTTTTTACCAATATATTCAAACTCAATGTCATGACCAGTGTTTAAATCTTGTACGAAGTCTTCGTATGAAAGTTTCTCCATACACTCACCTCAATAACCTTTTGACCTTGTAGCTTTTCCATCTTTCCATGTCCAATCATGTCGATGAGGAACCTTCGGATGCTGTTTTGGATTCCCATGATCAGTATAGTCTATATCCATATCAGCCCGTCCCTTACCATCGTAATATCGTCTCTGTTTAACCTTTCCTTTAGAGTTTAACAAGTCATGGCTTGAGTATTTTCTGGATTTAGTCGGCAATTTTCCATCTTTTAATTGGTCTTTCGTGTACGTAGAATGCTTATCTGTTTTCTTGCCTTCCTTCTTTTGCACCGTATTCTCCGCTATTTATACTGTATGATTCAGTTAATTCACTATCATCTTCCTCATCATCCTCTGTACCTTCTACATAATAATCAACATACTCCTCTTCTTCAAAAATTTCATCGTCCAGATCACTTGCTTGAACATGAGGAGTAAATAACAGACCAAACGCAAGCAAGAAAGTCATACACACGGATACAAGCTTGGATAAATTATTCATTTTCCCAACCCCAATATTAGATTTTTTCATCAATATTCTATCATTATAAAAATATATTTGATAATAGTACGAAATGATTATATTTAACATTAAAAAAACCATCAGATATAAAAATTATAGTAGCAATACCAATGTGAATAAAGGGTAAACACGCTGAGCTATCTAATATGGGATTGATGGCATAAAAAAGGGACCATTGCTAGCCCGTTCTTCGGAGGTAGTTTTGTCATGGTCCGTGTTATGTAGGAGCTTCTTCCTCCTGATACCAAATTACAATGTTTCAAAGGGTATGGAGTTGATCGAGGAGATTTCCGCCACCCGTAAGCGAGATGTTACCGATTTTATCGCAGATGCGTTCCATGAATCCTGATTATTAGAAATTGAAAGAAAAAATTCGTTGTTGGTTGACCAACTTATCTACATCTATTGTCTGTACCAATTACTGTCTACTTCTTTTGGCAGATACGGTCCGTTCCAAGGGTCGAATTGCTCCTCGATGGCAAAGAAGGTATGATGATGGAGCGAAATTTGATTGGATACGGAGGGGCATATGGAAGCAAACGAGAGAATCCAGAAGATCGCGGCGGAGCTGGAGCTGCGTCCGGGGCAAGTGCAGGCCAGCGTGGAATTGATGGAGGAAGGGAACACCATTCCGTTCATCGCCCGCTACCGTAAAGAGAGAACCCAGGAGCTGGATGAGGAACAGCTTCGTGCCATCGAGGAACGAAACCACTACTTGATGCAGTTGGGTCAACGCCGGGAAGAAGTGATCCGCCTCATTGACGAGCAGGGCAAGCTGTCTGATGAACTGCGGGCAAAAATCGAGGCGGCGGACAAACTGCAAACCGTGGAGGATCTGTATCGCCCATTCCGCCCCAAACGGAAAACACGGGCGTCGGTGGCCCGGGAACGCGGGTTGGAGCCGCTGGCTGAGGCGATGCGGGCGGCGGAGTCGGAAGAGGAAGTGACCGCTTTGGCCCCGTCCTATGTCGATGAGGAAAAAGGAGTCGACTCCCCTGAGGCCGCCCTGGCAGGAGCGATGGATATCCTGGCGGAAGAGCTGGCGGATGATGCGGATATCCGCAAATGGGTGCGGGAACGGATGTGGAACCGGGGCGTACTGGTGTCCGAAGCTAAAAATCCGGACGAACGTTCCGTCTATGAAATGTATTATGATCGGCGGGAATCCGTCCGCAAAATGCCGTCCCATCGGATTTTAGCCGTCAATCGCGGGGAGCGGGAGGATGTACTGAAGCTGCGCATCGAAGTGGAAGAAGACGGTCCCATCCTGACTCGATTGGAACGGACTCTGTCCCGCCGTCCGCACCGCTTCCTGAAAGAAGTGGCCGCCGACAGTTACAAGCGCTTGATCTTCCCCTCCATCGAACGGGAAATCCGTGCCGCTTTGACGGAAGCGGCGGAAGAGCAGGCGATTCATATTTTTTCGGAAAACCTGCGAAAGCTGCTGCTGCAACCGCCGATCCGGGGAAAACGGGTCTTGGGGTTGGATCCAGCCTACCGGACCGGTTGTAAATGGGCGGTGGTGGACGACACCGGAAAAATGCATGAGGTGGGAGTGATTTATCCCACACCGCCACAAAGCCGGATTAAAGACGCCAAACAAACGGTGATACGTCTGCTTCAGATGTATCAAATCGACTTAATCGCCATCGGTAACGGAACCGCCTCCCGTGAAACGGAATCGTTTGTCGCGGAATTGATTAAGGAGTGGGAACGCCCCGTCTACTACATCATGGTGAATGAGGCGGGAGCCAGTGTCTACTCTGCTTCCAAGGTGGCCAAGGAGGAGTTTCCCGACCTGGATGTGGCGCAGCGGAGCGCGGTTTCCATCGCCCGCCGACTGCAGGATCCCCTGGCGGAATTGGTCAAGATCGAACCGAAAGCGGTGGGAGTGGGACAGTATCAGCATGATGTCTCTCAAAAACGATTGGGAGAAAGCTTGTCCACCGTGGTGGAATCCGCGGTAAACCACGTCGGTGTTGATGTGAATACTGCGTCCGTTTCGTTATTGCAGTATGTTTCCGGTGTCAACGCTTCGGTGGCGAAAAACATTATCCGGCGCCGGGAAGAGGAAGGACGGTTTACCGAACGGACCCAGTTGAAAAAAGTACCCCGCCTCGGAGCCAAAACCTATGAGCAGTGCATCGGGTTTTTACGGATCCCCGAAGGGGACAATTCTCTGGACCGCACTCCGATCCATCCCGAATCCTATCCGGTGGTGGAAGCTTTGTTAAACGAGTTGGGAAGCCAACCGGCGGCGATCGGGATGCCGGAGCTGAAGGAGAAGCTGCGTGCCGTCGATATTGCCGGGATGGCCCGGCGTCTGGATTGCGGGGAACCCACTTTGCGCGATATCGTCGAAGCGCTGCTGCGGCCGGGGCGGGACCCCCGGGAGGAACTGCCGGCGCCGGTGCTCCGTTCCGATGTATTACAGTTGGAGGATCTGCGCGAGGGGATGGAACTGAAAGGAACGGTCCGCAATGTGGTCGATTTCGGCGCTTTTGTGGATATTGGATTGAAAAACGACGGGCTGGTTCACATCTCCAAGATGAGTCAGCGTTTTGTGCAGCACCCCATGGATGTCGTCGGTGTGGGCGATGTTGTCGATGTCTGGGTTTTGTCCGTGGACACAGAGCGGGAACGTGTTTCCCTCAGTATGGTACCGGTGTGAGCCGGAGGAAAAAGAACGTGTATGGAAACAGAGTCGGGGCGCCTTAGGGCAAGGCCCGGCTCTGTTTCGTATGGAAGCGGGATTTCTGCGATCCAACACGTTTACTAGTACTACAGTTGCATTTGTACGAAGAGTGTATAGGAGCGTGGGTTGGTCGGGCTGGCGGGCTGTCTTCGATCTCTTGCAAAAAGCGCATAGCGAGACCGGGAACGAAGTGACCCAGGCGAGACTTGTGCTCTGTGAGTGCAAAGGATCGCAGCCATCCCACCACCCTCCCTTCTCACATCTGCGCCTGCTCTTATAAGTACAACTGTAGTACTAGTTCTTGTCTGGTTATTCATTTTTCCGTGAGTAGAAGGAAGGGTCGGATTGGCTTTTGGTTCGCCTTTGCACTCATAGAGCACAAGTCTCGCCTAGGTCACTTCGCTCCCGGTCTCGCTATGCACTTTTTGCAACGAAACGAAGACAGCCATACCGGCCCGGAATCTCACCCTACGGATTGTTCAGACACGCCCTAAACGGGACGGGTTTGCTCAACTTGTCACGGTTTATGATGATTGCTTGCTTGAGCGAAATGCTATCCTTCAGGATAATAGATTTGTATCGATGGTTTCTTCTAAAAACAGAAGTCGTCCAACCGAAAGAAGACCACACCGATCATCCCGACCGGATGAGGGGAGGAACCGTTTGTGCTTCGTTGGATGTTTCGTTTGTTGTTGCTGGGAGCGGCGGGGCTCGCGATTTATTGGGTATACGATATGAGTCAGGGAACCGAGATTCCCGATATGAACGTACCGGGAGACTTGGCGGCCGCTTATGCCGAGGCAGAAGCGGAGGTTGGCGTGCCTTGGCCTTATTTAGCGGCCTGGCATGAGAACGGTGACGGATATGAGAGCTTGGACCGGCGTCAAATCCTCGCTTCCGCAGAGGAAATGCGTAAAGCCGCTGGTAAGGGGCGGCTGACAGATCGGGATGCGGAACGGGCCCTGCACTCCCTGATCCCGGAGGCGGATGCGGAGCAGGTGATCGCATTGGCACGATCCTACCGCTGGGCGGCGTCTCCCCTGGCGGAATCCTATCTATTTCCCTTCGACGCCGACCAAAACGTCGATTATGGCGACACATGGGGAGACAGCCGCACCTACGGCGGCAGTCGGCCCCACGAAGGGACCGATCTGTTTGCTGCCAAAGGCACTCCGATTCGATCCGTTTCAGATGGACGGATCGTGTCCAAAGGGTGGAACGAGTTGGGGGGATGGCGTCTGACCATCATGGATGATGAATATCCGCAGATCTCCTTTTATTATGCGCATCTGGAGCGGTACGCCGAAGAGATTCAAACGGGCACCAAGGTGAAAAAGGGACAGATCATCGGTTATGTGGGGGACAGCGGATACGGGCCGGAAGGCACCACAGGACAGTTCGCTCCTCATCTCCACTTCGGTGTCTATGTCCGGGAAAGCACGTGGTCCCCGATGCGGGAAGCGATCAACCCCTATGCTTTCTTGAGGGCCTGGGAAGCAGCTCAAGCGGATGGGAAAGAGGGCTGACGATGCAAGTGCTCCTTTTTTAACATGGATGTATTTTCTTGGAGGGAGGCTTGGTTTTCCGGCGAAGTGACTGGCTACGCATTGGAACGGAGGCGGAAAACCAAGCCGACTGACACCTTAACGTAAAGCGAGAAGAAAAACGGAGCGGGGTATCTGGATGGTGGTGCTAAAATTCGAAGAAAGCGCGAAAGGACTGGGAACGGAGTGTGAAGGGTTTGGGTAAGAAAAGAGGGTGGCTTGCACTCGTATTGGTGCTCGTTTTGTGGAATGTCACCGGCTGTGAAGCGTCCGAAGTGGAGGATCTATGGAATGCGGTGTTGGAAGTCCTCGAGGAGGAATCTGAAATCACCGCAACTGAAACACCTGAGGCATATGATCTGACGCTTACCTTTCCGACGGATCGCTACCCGGAGACGGCAAGCCATATTGCGGATGCCATCTCCAAGGGGCATTCGGAGGTTTGCACCATCGACCGGGACGGTTCCGACCGCAGAAGGGAATTATCCCTGGCCAACATTCCGACTAAATCGGGATTCGACCGGGATGAATGGCCGATGGCCATGTGTGAGGAAGGCGGCGAAGGAGCCAGTGTCCGTTATATCGACCCTTCCGACAACCGGGGAGCGGGATCGTGGGTGGGAAACCAGCTGCGGGAACATCCCGACGGCACCCGGGTGAAGTTTGTCGTTCCTTGAGACTCCACACGCCTGAAGGCATGGGATTTCCCACAGGGGGACTTCCTTCAGTCGCTTGGGTAGTTAGCGCCCTCAGTCCATTTCTGTTTCGGACAACTCCCAAGTTCAGGGGTGCGCCCATCGGAAGTGCCCTTGGGGTATCTCATCAGCCCGTCCCATGCAGTTCTACGACTAAGCCGCATGTACCCGCATGGGCGGCGTACCTGTTACCAGTACGCTAGTTCCTTTCACTCACTCTTATGGTTTTACCCAGCGGGAGAGACTCGTTCGCCGCTGGAACCCCATACCATAACGTTTTCAAGGAACAACCCACTATGAGTGGGATGAGCACCGCTCATACGTTCGATTGTACTACGAATGGGTTGCTCTTGCCACCCCCTAAAGGGGGATCCGAGCAACGCCGTCTTTCATCCACGATTAAAACCGTGGGCTTTCAGACGGCAGTTCCTGTAAATCCGGATGGAAAAGCCGGTGTCGATTCACCGGCTTTTTGCCGTTTACTCCTAAATCCTACCGAGAAAGCAGGGTGAATTTACTCTCTAATTACAGGTTATTGGGTAAAAAAACAGGATATAAGTCAACGGTTTTCGGGAAAATGAAGCAATGGTTTCGATTTCTCGTCGACTAATAACCACCGGATTATCCCAGTAATATACACTGAATACTGAATTAAACGGATATTTAATCCTAAGTATTGCTTTATAATGGGACTAATACATCGTTAAATGGAACTAACTATATAATTTTTCTAATTAATTATCTGAATTGGAAGGGTATTGAGATATAAGCGAGAATATTATTTTTGTTAAAAAAATACCCGTTTAGGAGTGGTTTTTATCAAACGTGCACTAACGTTGTTGACGGCGTTTGTATGGACTCTGGCCATGGTGATTCCGTTCACACTCCCTGTACAGGCTGCCGAAATCCAAATGGATGCCCACTCGAATGAGATCATTGTGAAATTCGAGGATGACATGGGGATCAGTGCAGCCGCCTTCTCCCATCAATCGTTGGGTTCCAAGGTGATTTCCAAAAATACCGAAGCCGGCTTTCAGGTGGTACAGGTGAAGGGTCAATCGGTGGAGGAAGCGCTGGAAACGTACAATGCTCATCCCAAAGTGGAATACGCGGAACCCAATATCCGCTTTTACGCCTCGGATACACCCGATGATCCAGACTTTTCTAAACAATGGGGGCTGGAAACGATCCAAGCGACAAAGGCCTGGGAGGTAACGAAAGGAAAAAATGATGCCAAGATCGCTGTGGTGGATACGGGGGTGGACTACAACCATCCGGACTTGAAAGGGAAAGTGATCCAGGGAGGCGATTTCATAGACAATGACGAGGATCCCATGGATGAAAACGGACACGGCACTCATGTGGCCGGGATTGCCGCGGCCCATACCGACAATGGAATTGGGATTGCCGGGACGGCTCCCGATGTGAGCATCTATGCGGTCCGGGTCCTGGATGCAAACGGAGCGGGAAGTCTGGAAGCGGTGGCCAACGGCATCCGTGATGCCGCTGACGCCGGTGCCGAAGTGATCAATCTAAGCCTGGGTTCAACGCAAGGGGCTCAAACCTTGGAGGAAGCAGTAAACTATGCCCGGGACAAAGGTTCCCTGGTTTTAGCCGCAGCGGGTAATGATGGTGCCTCCACTCCTTCCTATCCCGCTTTTTATGAAAATGTAATTGCCGTTGCGTCCACTACATCCGATGACACGAAATCTGACTTTTCCAACCATGGTGACTGGGTGGACATTGCGGCTCCCGGAACCGACATCTACTCCACTGTGCCGGATGGCGGATATGAAAACTTCAGCGGTACTTCCATGGCTACCCCCTTTGCGGCGGGTGTAGCCGGACTGCTGGCTTCTCAGGGGCGCGACGCTTCAGAAATCGAAACAGCCCTCTTTGAAACTGCGGAGTCCATCGATGGTACGGGCACCTATTGGCAGCATGGTCGTATTGATGCCGCAGCGGCGGTAAATCACTAGATGACAACGGATTCGTACACAAATCCCCCCCCTTGAGCAGGCAGAATGAGTTCCTGTGATCGTAAGGAGGGCTTTGAGGGGATGGACCCGTCCTCTGGCGCATGTTTCCTTTCCTTGTGGACAAAATGAGAAAGGATGGCAGCGTGAAGGAGGGCCAGGATATGAACCGAACCGATGTACCCGCCCATTTGGGCCAAAAGATGACGGAAATGGCGGTTTCCTGCGGGAAGCGGTTTCAGGGTTACCCGGAGGAAGTGGCCACCATTGCCGCTTTTGTGGAAGCGGAAATGAAGGGACAGGAGTTGCCGGGAGCGGGCCGCGACCGGGACGCGTTTCTCGCGTCAACGTTTGAACGGCTTTACCCCAAGATGTTGCAGTCGGAAGCTTGCCGACAGGCGGTTCAGACCATGATGCAGGACCAGGCGGGAGAGAAAGCGTTCGCTCATCATGATGAAGACCCCCATTACACCATTGATCAGAAGTTGGCCGATACGTTGTATGTAACCGGCAGTGCCCTGATGGGTTCCATCCTGATGGTGACATCCGGCGAAAGCGGCGGTTCGATCGAGGAGAGGATGGAACACTGACTTTCTCTTTAGTCATAACGGAAAAAGAAGCTTTGAAGGGTTCTTCCGTCCGATTTACAATGGCGGGGGAACCTTTTTATTAAAAACGAAAACCCCGGAACAACGATCCCGGGATTTTCGGATATGGAGCTACTTGGGTTCGGTGGCCGCCAATTCGGCGCGTTGTTGATACTGAAACCAGCAATCATTCAAAATGCGGATCTGTCTCCGGTCTTTTCCCTGGAACGCGTGTTGCAATTGCCTGCGCAACCAGTAGGGCATAAAGGATGCCTCCCCATAGACAGTTGTCATCTGTAAAAAGCTTATGAAAGAAGGCGTTGTGACGTGAACCCCAAACTTCTTTTTGATGATGAATTGCAGCGACGGGTGGAGACGATTTCCCGCCGGGACTTCGGCAAGCCCTTCCGCCACCGGGCCTGCTTCAACCCGCGGTTGCGCACCACCGGGGGGCGCTACTTCCTCTCCGATCACCGCATTGAGATCAATCCCCGCCATTGGCTGGAATGCGGAGCAGAGGTGGTGGACGGCATCATCCGCCATGAGTTGTGCCATTACCATCTTCATCTGGAGAAGAGGGGATACCGCCATGGCGATCGGGAGTTTAAGGAGTTGTTGGCTCATGTGAAGGGTCTGCGTCATGCTCCCGTTCTCCCTGGATCCGGCAAGCGCTCCGTCCGTTGGCTTTTGGTCTGTCAGCATTGCGGGCATGAATATCCGCGCAGGAAGCGGATGGATCCGGCCCGTTACCGCTGCGGCAAGTGCCGGGGTAGGTTGCGCTTGCGGGAAATAGCGGTATGCGACCACGATGACGGACCTTTCTGATGACACCACTCAAAAGGAGTGATCGATGGATGAGGACGGAGTCATGGATGGCTCTGTTTTTCTTTTGTCATCTCTCCATGGTTGAGCGGAAGGGATCCAATACCCGTTTCTCCGCTCGGTGTCTCCATCCTGGAATCCCGGCGTGTCCGCCAGACTCCGGTGCCTAGGAAAACCCCGCTCACGATTAAGAGGAAGCCCGCTGCCTGTGTCCACTGGATCGTTTCCCCCAACAGGAGGGCGGAGCCCACCAAGGCGAAAAATGGGGTCAGATTGTTGAAAAGGGCGGTTTGTCCGGGCCCCAGCTTATGAATGGCGGAATTGTACATCATATGACCCCAACCGGAGGCCACCACCCCGGAGAGGATCAAGACGGCCCATACCCACAAGGGGCCGTTCGCCATGATGGAGATGCCATCGGGAGAGACGAAGAGTCCGATCAGAAAAATGAGCACCGATCCGGCAAGAAACATCAGAGACGTTAATTGCTTAGTGTCGATGGTGTCCGTCGCTTTCTTGATGAGAATAAAACTAACCGCCTGGCTCAACATACATCCTGCGATCAAGAGATTCCCCCACCCAGAGGTGGAACTGTAGTCATCACCGCGAAAAACCACCAGGATCACCCCGGCCAATCCGAGCAGAATCCCACACAGACCGGTACCGGTTATTTTTTCCCGCAAAAACAAACAAGCGAGACTGGACGTCATCAGCGGGAGCAGAGCTAAAATCAACACGGCGCTGGTGGCGGTGGTAAGGGTCAGCCCCCATGCGAGGAGGGAGTGGTGACCTACTACACCGGTCAGAATGATACCGGCCGTCCACCCCCATTCCTTTGATGAGAGTGGTTTCCAGGAACCTTTCACCAGCATTAATGGCAACAGCGCCAGACCGGCTAAAAAGAGTCGAATCCCCTGCATCGGCAAGGGAGGAAAATAGAGAACCAGCCATTTCAAGGCGACGGCGTTTAACCCCCACACCATCATGTTAAACGTCATGAGAAAATAGAGACCAGCGTGATTGCGTGCCATGGGATTCGCCATCCTTTGCCCATCTTATTAGGGAATCGAAACAAAATGCGATATTCCCGATTGTATCTGTTTTGCGACGCGGAGGCAATGGGTAGAAAATGTAGACGGAACGTGTGCGGACATTCACTGGGACTTCCGTTACAATGAAGAAGAGAGGGGACAAGGAGGGTTAGCATGGACCTGAATCGATGGTTTGACAAAGGGATGACCGGCCAGGCCTACATCGACGGGATGGAGGTGAACCGGGAATCTCTCCTGACAATCTACGAATCGTTCCAGATTCGGGAGAAAAACCAGCCTTATTTTGAGGGGTTGGCAAACCGTCGCCTGCGGGGGATCGTTCTGACGGCGGATTGGTGCGGCGATGCCATGTTGTGCGTACCCATCCTCATGCGGATCGCCGAGGCGGCCGGAATGGAACTGCGTTATCTGATCCGCGATGACAATCTGGAACTGATGGACCGGTACTTAACCAATGGAAAATCGCGCTCCATCCCTATCTTTATATTCATCGACGACAAGGGGAACGAACAGATGGTATGGGGGCCGCGTGCACCGGTGGTACAGGCGGCGATCGATGAGTTGCGCACCCGACTGCCCTCTGAGGACAGCCCGGATTTCAAAGAAAAACAAAAGGAGCTGTATCGGGATTTCAAGCGGCATCTGTTAGAGAACCGGGGATGGTGGCAAGCGGTGGAACAGAGTGTAACAGAACGGTTTCAGGAGCGTTTGGGGTAACCCCATCGGGAAGGAGCGGTATCATGGGAAACAACATACGGGTGGGATTTATCGGGTTGGGTATCATGGGGCGTTCCATGTCCCGCAACCTTTATCGTGCCGGCTTTCCGGTAACGGTCTGGAACCGGACGCGATCCAAGATGGAAGAAGCGGCGGCATGGGGGGCGACCGTGGCGGGTTCTCCGCGGGAAGTGGCGTCAGAAAGTGACGTGGTGATCACCATTGTGGGGGATACGCCGGATGTGCGGCAAGTCGTGGAAGGGGAAGACGGGATTTTGGCCGCCGCCCATGAGGGGCTGGTTTGGATCGACATGAGCACCATTTCTCCCGATACAACCCGGCGACTGTCGGATGCGGCGGCGGAATGCGGTGTTCGGATGCTGGATGCTCCCGTCAGCGGGGGAGATATCGGGGCCCGGGAAGGTACGCTTTCCATTATGGTGGGTGGCGATGCGAATGTATTGCATGAAGTAGAACCGGTTCTGCAAGCGATGGGTTCCAACATCATTCACTGCGGTCCTGCCGGAGCCGGACAGACGGTAAAGGCTTGCAATCAGATCATGTGCGGCCTTAATCTGTTGGGAATGGCTGAAGCCCTTACCTTGGCGAAAAAAGCGGGAGTCGATCCGGATACCATGATTCAGGTGACCAGTCAGGGGGCGGCGGGTTCCTGGGCGCTGTCCAACTTGGCTCCCCGGGTGGTTCGGGGAGACTTGGATCCAGGATTTTCGGTCCAATTTCAACAAAAAGACTTGCGCATTGTGCTGGAGGAAGCGGAACGCCTCTGTTTGCCACTGGTGGGGACCGCCGCGGTCAACCAGCTGCTGCGCTCGGTGCAGGCCCACGAAGGGGACGAAGACGGTACCCAGGCCTTGATTACCGTGATGGAGCGTCTGGCCAATGTCAAGGTGACCCCGGTGACTTCCGGCACCGGATAGAAAATAAACCCAGCGGCCGCATGACGGACGCTGGGTTTATCCTTATCCCGCACGTCATCCCCCAATGTAGCGGGCCACGAGGGAACGGGCGGTGCTCGGGTTGTCGGTTCCCTGAACCAACACCCGGCCATCGGGGAAAATGACGAGCCGGTGCTGGTCATCCACCGAGAGGCGGAGCAAAAAACGATTCCGTTCCAGGGTTCCCAGCGGGGATAAACGATGTTCCAGCCGATCCAAATCCAGATCGGTGGCTGTCGATACCTGCACGGTGTTGCGCCCGCACAGGGAGACAGCGGAATCGGCGGGAGTGGACGGGTGAAGGTGCCGGTATTGCCGGTCAGCGCAGACAGGGCAGTCATCCCGCTTGCGCTGCGCCACTTGAAAAGCCCCGTCCCGGTTGTACCACAGTTCGAAATGGCGCAGACGGTCATCGAGGGCGGCGGTATCCCCCACCAATAATTTGAGGGCTTCCACCGCTTGATGGGCGGCAACCACCTGGACGATGGGTCCGATCACTCCGGCGGTATCACAGGTTTCCGTCGTTCCCGGTGTCGGTGTTTCGGGGAAGAGACAGGCGAGGCAGGGGGTGATTCCGGGTCGAATGGTGAAGGTCATGCCTCTGGAACTGACTGCCCCGCCGTAAATCCATGGAATGCCGTGCTTAAGGGCGACATCGTTGACCAAGTATCGGACGGAGAAATTATCGCTTCCATCCAGGATCAGGTCCACCCCTGTCAGTAAATCTTCGGCATTGCGCCATGTCAGGTCGGCTACATGGGCCTCCACTTCGGCGGCGGAATGGATTTGCTGCAGGTGATCGCGGGCAGCGATCGCTTTGGGCAGGGACTGACGGGCGTCCTCTTCCGTGTAGAGCATCTGCCGTTGCAGATTGCTCTTCTCCACGAAGTCGCGGTCAATCAGGCGTATGAATCCGACCCCCGCCCGCACCAGATGATGGGCGAGGGCGGTGCCCAAAGCCCCCATACCGACGACAGCCACTCTGGAACGATTTAGTGCGGCCTGCCCTTCTTCTCCGATTGGGGAAAACAGTATTTGTCTGGAAAAGCGCTCATCTTTGATAGACAGGAGTGACTCCTCCTTTCAGGGAAGGATCAGGAAGGATCCGCAGGTTTGCGGGGATCCCATGTGCCGGTTTGGGAACCCTGCCACTGGGTACCGTCTTCCCAGATTTCTTTTTTCCAGATGGGAACCGATTCTTTCAGGCGTTCAATCGCGTAACGGCCGGCTTCGAATGATTCCGGGCGATGAGGGGAAGCGACGGCGATCAGGACGCTGATTTCCTCGGGCTCAAGCTTTCCCACCCGATGGACCATGGCAACGCGAACCCCGGGCCATTGTTGATGGATTTCTTGCGCGATTGCTTTCATTTCCCGGATCGCCATGGGGGCGTATGCCTCATATTCCAGATGAACCGTTCGCCGCCCATCGGTGAACTCCCGTACCGTACCGGCAAACGTGAGCACGGCTCCAGCTTGCGGATTGGATACTTGGGCGATCAGGCGGTCGGCGGACAGAGGTTCCTCCGTGATCGCGAACAGGGAGGGCTCGTCCGTTTCCCCTCCGCTTACCGGAGGGATCAAGGCGATCTCATCACCGGGGTGAATCGTTTCGTCCGGATCGGCGTATTCCTGGTTCCGGGCGATGACGGCAAAACGGATCTGCTCGGCGGCTTTGGGATATTCTTCTTCGAGGCGGTGCACCAAGTCGCGCACGGATGCATTCGGGGGCAGTTGCAGGGTGATCGAACGTTGACCGATGGTTTCAGCTACTGCCGCAAACAATAAAATTCGTATCTCCATGGTTTCGGCACCCGAAGGGCCAACCTCCTTTCATTTCTCTCTATTGTGAACCACTTCACACGGGGTTGGCAAGAACCGTCGAATCCGAAACATGGTGAAGCTCAAACCCGTTAACCAAAGCTGGTTGGGCAATATACCGTTGGGTGAGGAGGACGGATCGGATTGGGAAAAGAGCGGGAAATCACCTATTTTTTGTTCGACTTGATCGTGGGACATATGGAACGGATTCCGGAAGGGCAGCGCATGATCCAACGGATCGAAGTGAACGGGGAGGGGCTGGATTTTACCCTCCGGGAGGGCGGGCACTATCGAATGGAGGTCAAAAAGCAGCCGGAAAATGAGATCGCGGCGGCAAAAGACGGGGAGGGAGCGGCTTTGCGAGGCTCGAAATACGGGGCAGAGGAAGAGCGGGTAACGATTCCGTTGGAAGATTGGGAAAAATTGGTACAGGCCTGTGAGTCGCTGTTGGAGTTGTTGGAGTACGACCAGAGAAAAATGGACGATTTACGGCAAGCGTTCCCTCAATTTCCTTGGGAGGAACGGAAACAGATGATGGACGGGATGACAGAACAACTGCGTTCCACTCTGGAACGGATTCTCTCGGTTACAGAAGAAGACCCGTCCTGAAGCGGACGGGGAAAAACCCAGCCATTCGGGTTCCCGGATGGCTGGGTTTTTAGGTGGGAACCCGTATGGACTTCCCGACTCATCCCGGGTGGGATCCATGACGGTTCGGTGCCTCCTGACTCAGTTCCCGCATATGTCGGGTGAGCACCTTTCTTTCCTCCGGGTTGCCCACCGTTACGCGGAGGCAGCGATCGAGAGGGGCGATGCCGGGGACACGGATGAATACACCCCGCTTTTGCAGCGAATGCAGCCACCAGCGTGCCGTTTCCGCACTGCCTGTGTCGATGGCGACAAAATTGGTGGCGGAGGGAAGAGGCGTATAGCCCAATTCCCGTGCCAGCCGATAGTAATCCGCTTTTCCCTGATTGACGGCGGCCACCACATGGCGGAGGAAATCCGGATCTTTCAAGGAAGCGAAGGCCGCTTGCTGTGCGGCTCGGGTTACCCCGAAATGGTTCCGGATTTTATCAAAGCCGGCGATCATGTCACGGTGGGCGATGGCGTAACCAACCCGGGCACCCGCCAATCCGTGGGCTTTGGAAAAGGTACGGGTGCGGATGATGCCGGGGTCGGCTGTATCCAGCGGCAACCGATCATCTTCCGGAGCGAATTCCACATACGCCTCATCCAACACCAGGACACAATCAGAGGGCAACCGCCGCCTGAACTCCTGGAGTTCGTTCCGTTTCAGAAAGGTGCCGGTGGGGTTGTCAGGATTGGCGAGATAGACGAGACGGGAGCCGGTCTCCTGGACTTTTTGTGCCAAATTGCCCCAATCATTGCGAAAATCGCAGTAGGGGACCAGGTGTGGGAGACCGCCAAAGCCGTGCACATGGTAATGAAAGGTAGGATAACTCCCGAGAGAGGCGGTTACCCCGTCACCTGGGTTTAAAAATAGGCGGGTGATCCAACCCAATATCTCATCGATCCCGGCTCCGACGGCGATGGATTCTGCGGGAACCGAATGCAGTCGAGACAACTCTCTCCGCAAATCGTGGTGGGTGGCGTCCCCGTACCAATGAGCTTCACCGACGGTGTCCAAGAGCGCCTGTCGGGCCAGGGGGGACATCCCGAAAGAACTCTCATTGGCTCCCAGCCGAAGTTGAAAGCGGCCGCCCATCTGCCGTTCCGTCTCCTCTGGGGGGACAAACGGAACGGATCGAGGGAGCGATTCTGCCAGGTTGGAAAAAGGTGGTCGGTGGCTCATCCATCTCCTCTCCTTCCGCTTGAGTGGGGGACAAGTGTCGGGTTCATATGCATAAAGCGGTCACCTCCGGGATCCAATTGCGTTACACACACTGTATCAGAAGTTGGGTTCCGTTTCGACGGTTTTCCTCAATCGGCTCGACAAGCGACAAGGAGCGATGCTATCCTGATAAGAAGGAAACTATCGGAATCATGCAACGTTTGCTTCGGAAGGAGGAAAGAGGATGGAAAGAGCTCGGATGGCGGCAGTGAATGAAGCCAGGGAAATACTGTTAGAGTCAGCACCTCCCCGACCAAAAGTGGAGCGAATCGCGACACGGAAGGCTCGGGGCCGGATCACAGCAGAGCCGGTTCGGGCCCGATTGTCGATGCCCTCTTATCCTGCTTCTGCTATGGATGGAATTGCTGTCCGCTCCGGAAGGACTCAGACAGCAACCCCGGAAACCCCCGTCTCTCTGATAGAAGGGACCGACTTTGTATGGATCAATACCGGTGATCCTCTTCCTGAGTGGACGGATGCCGTCATTATGGTGGAACGGGTACACATTCGGGGAGAGAGGGAGGTGGCCGTTACCGATCCGGCTATTCCTTTTCAACATGTGAGGCAGATCGGGGAGGATGTGGCGGCGGGAGAAACCCTGTTGATGGCCCGAGTACGGATCCGACCGGTGGATCAGGCGTCACTCCTCGCCGGAGGTGTCCGGGAGGTGCCGGTACTGACTCGTCCCCGCGTCACCATCATTCCCACGGGTAAGGAACTGGTGCCGCCTGAAATAGATCCAGCGCGGGGGGAAATCATTGAATTCAACAGCACCCTGTTGGCGGAAACACTGCAGGAGTGGGGAGCAGAAACTCGTCATGGGGGTATCGTGCCCGATGACCCTGATCAGATTCGCCGCGCAGTGGAGACGGCTCTGGAATGGTCGGACCTGGTGATTGTCAACGCCGGTTCCTCCAAGGGGAGCCAGGACTTCGTCCCTGCTGTCTTGCAAAAGATGGGGCATCTGTTGGTTCACGGAGTGGCCGCCCGGCCGGGTAAACCGACGGCGCTGGCTGTCGTGGAGGGAAAACCGGTACTGGGATTGCCGGGGTATCCCGTCTCCGCCCACCTCAGTCTGGAATGGTTTGCCAAACCTTGGATGGAAGCTTGGCAAGGACAGGAAACACCGTCAGGGGAATCGATTACCGCTCGATTGGCAGAGCCGGTGAAAACCCGTGTGGGTGCCGAAGACCACCTACGCGTTCGAGTCGTGGCGACCCCGGATGGCGGATGGGAAGCACTTCCACTGTTTCGTGGAGCCGGTGCCACCTTTTCACTATCGCAGGCGGACGGATGGCTGCGGGTACCGGCGGAAACGGGAGAATGGAAACGAGGACATGAAGTTTCGGTCCGGTTGTCCCGCCCGTCATCCGTCATACGGCGCCGGCTTTGGATCGCCGGTGGGGATGACCCTGCATTGGACGTGTTAGTCTCTGCATGGTCGGAAGCTATCGGGCGACCGGTCGCACGCCAAGCGACCGGAGAGCAAGAGGCTGTAAACCGTTGGCGAAACGGGCTTTGTGTTGGAATCGTGCTGGAAACCGACGCCGGGGGACCCTGCCCTGCCCTTCCTGACGGCTGGGATGACCAGCCGGCCACAGTCGTTCCGCTGGGTGAACGGGAGTGGGGATGGTGGGTACAGAAGGGTAATCCACACGGGATCACCGGTGTGTCCGATTGGAGGAGGTCCGACCTGCGTTGGATTCTTCCGCCACGGGGTTATGGGAGCCGCTTGTTCTTGGAGAGGCTGGCCGCCCGTGCGGGGATCCCGGTACCGGATGCATGTTGCGAGATCGCGTCTTGCCTGAAAGCGGCCGCTGCCGTCAGTGGAGGGACGGCCCACGCCGCATGGGGGATCCGGACCGACCTGCCGCCCTCGGATTGTTGGTTTCTGCCGGATACACGCCGGAGTTTATACCTGCTGCTGTCCCCCGCTGTTGCAAAGGCGACAGAAGGACAAGTGTTGCTGGCATTGTTGCGGGATGAAAAGGTTCGGACCGCGTTGATGAATGAAGGATTGGAACTATCCATGACAGCGGGGAGGGATTAGATGGAAGCTCGCACCAAAAGGGCGGACCGATTGGGACGTCCGATGCGGGATCTTCGTATTTCCGTCACGGATCGTTGCAATTTCCGCTGTCAATACTGCATGCCTGCAGAAGTATTTGGTCCGGATTACCCGTTTTTACCCCGGTCCGAGTTGTTAACCTTTGAGGAAATCGTCCGCCTGGTTCGATTGTTTGCCGGTTTCGGCGTAAAAAAAGTGAGATTAACCGGCGGTGAACCATTGTTGCGAAAGGACTTGCCTGCCTTGATTCGGATGGTGTCGCGTGTTCCGGGAGTGGATGATATCGCCCTGACCACCAACGCATCCTTATTGGCCGGTTCTGTCGAAGAACTGGTCGATGCAGGCTTGAATCGGGTGAATGTCAGCCTGGATGCACTCGATTCGGATGTCTTCGCCCGTATGAGCGGAGGCAGAGGGAAAGTAAAAAGCGTGCTGGCGGGGATTGATGCCGCTGCGGCTGCAGGGTTGCCGGTTAAAGTGAACATGGTGGTACAAAAGGGTGTCAATGATGGCGAAATTCTCCCCATGGCCCGTCATTTTAAGGAAAAGGGAATTCCACTCCGATTCATCGAATTTATGGATGTGGGGAACACCAACGGTTGGAAGCTGGATCAGGTCGTCTCCAAACAGGAGATCCTGGAGAAGATCGGGAGCGAGATGCCTTTGGAGCCCTTGGAACCGGCTTATCACGGGGAAGTGGCGGATCGATACCGCTATCGGGACAACGGCATAGAAGTGGGAGTGATTTCCTCAGTGACGGCTCCTTTTTGCGGCAGCTGTACCCGTGCCCGACTCTCCGCCGAGGGGAAGTTGTATACGTGCCTGTTTGCCTCCCGGGGAACCGATTTTCGAACCCCGCTTCGTGACGGGGTTGGGGATGACGAATTGATTCGATTGATCGACCGGGTGTGGTCCCGTCGCTCGGACCGGTATTCGGAAGAGCGTTCGTCGGGAACCGCTGGAGGACGAGACAAGGTGGAGATGTCTTACATCGGCGGTTGACTTCGGGGGTAAACAGACAAGGAGGAGAATCGATGGATGGTCCATCCTTTACTCATATGAATGAACAAGGAAGGGCGCAAATGGTAGACGTCTCCGGAAAGCCCGTCACCTCCCGCAAGGCGGTGGCCCAAGCCCGTATACGGATGGAGCCTGCTACTCTCCAGCGCATTCGCGAAGGAAGAATGGCCAAGGGAGATGTATTGGCAGTCGCTCAGGTGGCCGGGATCATGGCGGCGAAGAAAACGGCGGAATTAATCCCCATGTGCCACCCGGTCCCGCTTAATGGCGCCAACATATCTTTCGGATTCGACGGGGATGATGTCTTGGTGGTGGAAGCAGAAGTAAAGACCGATCATGTGACCGGGGTGGAGATGGAGGCGTTTACGGCTGTCAGTATGGCAGCTTTGACCGTCTACGACATGTGCAAAGCGATGGATCGGTCGATGGTGGTGGAAGAAACACTCCTCGTTCACAAGAGCGGTGGGAAAAGCGGTGATTTTCATCGTGCAGAACGCCCTCTTCTCAATGAAAAAGAATCATAAACACGTAAAACCATCTAAGCACATAACTGGTGTGCAGATGGTTTTATTTTGCCAATAAAATTCATTTTGCTCACTGAGCTATTTTTAAATATTCGGTTTGATTGGCAGGGTTTTTAGAAAAAACCATAGAATTATTACTTGAAGAAGGGCGCTATGAAAAGGAAGGGGTGTGAGAGTGTTGGGTGATCCTATACGGGTGTGGGTGTTGGATCCCGTGGAGCCCATGGTGCGCGGTGTCGCTTGGATGTTGCAGCAAGAAGATCAGGTCCAGGTAGAGGAAACGCTGTGGAAACCGGATCAACTGGAACAATTGTTGATCCGGCGCGTCCCGCTTCCTGATGTGATCGTTTTCGGCTGTGTGAGGGGACGGGAAATCATGGAATGGCCGGAACTGTCACACCTTCCGGTGCCGGTTGTCGTGGCATCGGAAGAGATGGATCGCGTTGCAGGGTGGATTCATTTGCTGAGTGGAAGAGCGTGGGCACTGACTGTGCGTGGACGGGCGTCTGAGTTGTTGCTCGCTTTATGGACGGTGAGTCGGGGTGGTTGTTATATCAGTCCGGCTTTTGCCGACGAGATTCAACAGGCGATCCAAACCCGTCTGTGGGAACGCTCCCCCTCGGTGCCGACCCTTACCCCGATGGAAAAACAAGTGGTGATGGAATTGGTCAAGGACCGGACGAACCAGGAGATTGCCAATGTTTTGGGGATCAGCAGGCGGACGGTTGATTCTCATATCGCATCGGCGATTCGGAAGTGGGAAGTCAACTCTCGGGTGGGATTGGCTGTACGAGCGGTGGAAGAGGGGTGGTTATTGGCGGACCGAAAGGTGAAAAAAGCGACAATCCGCAAGATTACGGTTTAATTTTTTGTAATCTTGCGGATTCGGTATGTCCATGTGGACAGCCGCTTAGAATACCCCTATGGATCCCAATCTTGGTGGTGGGTGGACTAAACAATAGACAGCAACCACCATGTTGTATGCTTGATCCATTTATTCCTGGCTCTCCTCATGGGGAGCATTTTATTGTTTTCCGGGAGGAGAACCTTTCCTGTATTTGAGGAAAAAAGTTCTGTCCCTTTATCCATAAAAACCATTGACGAGTTGAGACAACCTGTGCTAAGCTGTTAAAGCGCTCGAGAGAGACTGGTTTTTGCGAGGCACCACAAAAAGTGTCGTAAAAAACCTCTTGCAAACGGATCCTCAATCATTTATAATAAATGATGTCGCTTTTGAAACGGTCCTCCGTAGCTCAATGGTAGAGCGTCCGGCTGTTAACCGGTAGGTTGCAGGTTCGAGTCCTGCCGGAGGAGCCAACATGCGGAGAGATACTCAAGAGGCCGAAGAGGACGGTTTGCTAAACCGTTAGGGGGTCTTATGGCCCCGCGCGGGTTCGAATCCCGCTCTCTCCGCCATTTGTATTCCCTTGGGAAGTGGAACTAGGCCCGTTGGTGAAGCGGTTAACACACCAGCCTTTCACGCTGGCATGCAGGGGTTCGAATCCCCTACGGGTCACCAAAAGGACGGTTAGCTCAGCGGGAGAGCACCTGCTTCACACGCAGGGGGTCGGCGGTTCGATCCCGTCACCGTCCACCATAACGCGGAGCTGTGGTGAAGTTGGAGTTCACGCCGGCCTGTCACGCCGGAGGTCGCGGGTTCGAGTCCCGTCAGCTCCGCCATTTATTTATGGCGGCCATGGCGAAGTGGTTAACGCACCGGATTGTGGCTCCGGCATTCGTGGGTTCGATTCCCACTGGTCGCCCCATTATTATTCACCCATTTGATATTCGCCCATTCAAAAAGGATGGGGAGTAGCCAAGTGGTAAGGCAGCGGACTTTGACTCCGTCATGCGCAGGTTCGAATCCTGCCTCCCCAGCCATTACCATGAGCCATTAGCTCAGTTGGCAGAGCACCTGACTTTTAATCAGGGTGTCCCAGGTTCGAGTCCTGGATGGCTCACCAAAATCGTGCTTCTTAAAAAAGGGGTAGCCAAGGCAATCAGCCTTGATGCAAGCCGCTTTTTTTATTTATGATGAAATGATTGGTTCGTAAAAGGGTCGACAAGTGAGGGCGATCCGTTATATTGCGGTAATGATTGTCAACCAAATTTGATATCAATAAATTACTTTTTACCGCTTGACTACATCCGCACACCGTGTTATGATGTTTCTTGTCGACGCGAGGCGCACTCTTCACCGGCCTAGCGCATAGCCATCGGCAATCCTTCCGGTAAGTCGAGCAAATGGAATGCGTATCACCGAAAAAGATGCGTTGCATAACCGCTGGAAACAGCGTCAATAAGCGGGTGTGGCGGAATTGGCAGACGCACTAGACTTAGGATCTAGCGCCTCTGGCGTGGGGGTTCGAGTCCCTCCACCCGCACCAACGTCAAGGTGACATGCGGTCGTGGTGGAATAGGCAGACACGCTATCTTGAGGGGGTAGTGGCCGCAAGGCCGTGCGAGTTCGAGTCTCGCCGACCGCACCACTTTCATTAGTGACGACGGGTTTTCAATCCATTCCGGGGTGTGGCTCAGCTTGGCAGAGCGCCTCGTTCGGGACGAGGAGGTCGCAGGTTCAAATCCTGTCACCCCGACCATTATCCACGTATTATGCGGGTGTAGTTCAGTGGTAGAACATCGGCCTTCCAAGCCGAATGCGAGGGTTCGATTCCCTTCACCCGCTCCAAACAGACCGCAGCTGACCGCTGCGGTCTTTCTGTATGGATCATTTTTTCTGGGGGGAGATAAGGTGGATGAATTCACATTGATTCGCCGTCTGCTGCAACACCGCATCACCGATCCCGTCGATCCGCGGGTGGAGGTGGATGCCGGCGATGATGCAGCGGTACTGCGTGGCCGCAAGGGGATGTCCACTGTGGTTACCTGTGATACGATGGTGGAAACGATCCACTTTCTTCCGAATACGATGGATCCTTTCTCCATCGGATGGAAATGCTTGACTTCCAATATCAGTGATATTGCCGCTATGGGAGGGATTCCATCTTACACGTTCGTATCGTTGGCGGTGGCGGATCACTGGAAACCGTCTGCTTTGGAAAGCCTCTACCAGGGGATGAAAGCCCTGGCGGAACACTATGGAGTCCGTTTGATCGGCGGCGACACCGTGCGATCTCCCCACCACTTGGTGGTAACCCTCACTTTGATGGGAGAAGTGGAAGAGGGAAGGGCTCTGCTTCGCTCTTCGGCACAACCGGGGGATATCTTTTTTGTCACCGGACCATTGGGGGCGTCCGCCGCCGGGCTTCACTTGTTGTTGCAATCGGATCAAGACGGTTTGAGCGGTGATTACCCCGGTTTGATCGAGGCCCATCAACGTCCGCATCCCCAGGTGGATGCAGGGCGGTGGCTACTCACAAGCGAAGCGAGGATCGCCTTGAATGATATCAGTGACGGACTGGCCCAGGAAGCTTATGACATTGCTGCGGCCAGCGGTGTGACGGTAGTCCTGGATGGGGCACGCCTTCCGCTTGATGATTCCATACGGTCCTACGCCCGGGAGGTAACACACGATCCTGTGGATTGGGCTCTTTATGGCGGAGAGGATTTCCAATTGGCGGGAACCGTTTCCCGGCGGGAATGGGAACGGGTTTGCCGTGGTGCCCAAGACCGTGGAATCCGTTTAATCCCCGTCGGATGGGTGGAAGAGGGGAAGCCAAGGGTAGACTATGTGGACGGAGAAGAGCGGAGGGAGTTGACCCGACGCGGTTTTAACCACTTTCGAAAAGGGTGATGAGACATGTGCACCTCTCAAGCGGAGTGGGTGACACACAGCCCGGAAGAGACAAAAGCGTTGGCTGCCCGGTTGGCCGCTCGTTTGTGTGTGGGGGATGTTCTCACCCTGGAAGGGGATCTGGGAGCAGGAAAAACCACGTTTTCTCAAGGGTTGGCCCGTGGTTTGGGGATTGCAGATCCGATTGACAGCCCTACTTTTACGCTGATTAAAGAATATCATGAAGGACGGATTCCCCTATACCATATGGATGCGTATCGATTGGAAGGGGAGCCGGAAGAGCTGGGGTGGGACGAGTACTTTGAGGGGGCCGGGATCTGCTTGGTGGAATGGGCCAGTCGGATTGAGCATTGGCTGCCGGAGGGACGAATCGCAATCCTCATCCGTCGGTTGGATGAAAACAGCCGGCACATCCAGGTGAGGGTGCCCCCGGAGTTTGGGGAGCGCTTGTTGAAGGGGTTGTCTGTGACATGAAAATCCTGGCGTTGGATACATCCACCCTGGTATTGGGGGTAGCAGTACTTGATCATAACCGTTTGTTGGGACAGATCACAACCAATTTACATAAAAATCATTCCATCCGTCTGATGCCCACTGTTTCGCTGTTATTGCGGGAACTGGACCTGGAACCGAAAGACATGGACGCCATCGCTGTCGCTGAGGGTCCCGGGTCCTACACCGGGGTACGCATCGGTTTCACCACTGCCAAGACAATGGCTTGGAGTTTGGATGTTCCGTTGGTTCCGGTTTCCAGTCTGGCGGCGTTGGCGATGAACGGCAAGCGCTTTCCCGGAGGGGTGATTCCCCTGTTTGACGCCCGTCGCAACCGTGTTTACACCGGGTGGTTCCGGGGAGAAAACGGTCGGGTTGTTTCCATCGTTCCAGAGCGGGTGATTGCTGTCGATCATTGGTTGGACACACTAAAAGGGCAAGGGCCATTCCTGTTTTTGGGGGATGATGCAGGCTCTTTTCGTTCCCAGATTGAGGAGCGGCTGGGAGAGGAAGCCGTGTTTGGAAGCCCCGCGGAAAACACGGTGCAAGCGGCTCACTTGGGCTGGTTGGCTAAGGAGCGAATCCGTTTGGAAGAACAGGAGGAGGCCATGGATGCCGCTCCCAATTACCTGCAGTTGACCGAAGCCGAAACCAAATGGTTAAAAACCCGCCAGAACGGAGTGAAGCCCGATGGTCCGACCGGGTGTTAGCTTCCGTGCGATGACGGTTGCGGATATTCCCGATGTGATTCGGGTGGAGCAGGCTTCCTTTACCACTCCATGGACCCGCCAAGCATTTTACAACGAACTGGCTTACAATCAATTCGCCCATTATATTGTGGTTGTAAAGGATGAACAGGTGGTCGGTTATTCCGGGATGTGGCTCATCATCAATGAAGCCCATATCACCAACATCGCCATCCACCCGGATTACCGGGGTCAGGGGTACGGGGAACAAACGATGAATCACATGATGAAGCTGGCCGAACAACAGGGGGCGGACAGCATGACGCTGGAAGTTCGGGTGTCCAATCACATTGCACAACGCTTATACCGGAAAAAAGGGTTTGAATCGACCGGGCTCAGGCCCCGCTATTATACGGATAATCAGGAAGACGCGATTATTATGTGGGCCCGACTGAACGGAGGAAGCGATGAAAGAACAACGATGCTGGATACTGGGAATTGAAACGAGCTGCGATGAAACTTCCGCTGCCGTGGTGGAAGATGGACACCGTCTGCTGTCCAATGTGATCTCTTCTCAAGTGAAGGTGCACCAGCGGTTTGGGGGAGTGGTACCTGAAGTGGCTTCCCGCCGTCATGTGGAACGGATCACCTGGATTATACAAGAGGCACTCGATCGAGCCAGGGTACGGCAACAGGACTTGTCCGCAGTCGCGGTCACCCAGGGGCCGGGCTTGGTGGGTGCCCTCTTGATCGGAGTGGCTGCGGCCAAATCCCTTTCCTTTTCACAGGGGATTCCGTTGGTGGGAGTCCATCACATCGCCGGGCATATCTATGCCAGCCACTTGGTAAAACCCTTGTCCTTTCCCCTGATTGCGCTGGTGGTGTCGGGTGGTCATACCGAATTGATCCATATGGAGGCACACAATCGCTTTGAGCGGTTGGGACGGACGCGGGATGACGCGGCGGGGGAGGCCTTCGACAAAGTGGCTCGGGTGCTGGAGCTCCCCTATCCCGGTGGCCCCCAGATTGAAGCCTTGGCGAGAAAAGGACGGCCGGTGATCGACTTTCCCCGTGCCTGGCTGGAACCGGACTCGCTCGACTTTAGCTTCAGCGGGTTGAAATCGGCAGTAATCAACTGGCTTCATCGCGCACGGCAACAGGGGCGGCAGATCAATCGGGCGGACCTGGCCGCCAGTTTTCAGGCGGCGGTGCAGGACGTGTTGGTGGAAAAAGCCATTCGTGCCGCCAGACAAACAGGGGTGTCCAATCTGGTTCTGGCGGGAGGGGTTTCTGCCAACACCCCTTTGCGGGAAGCCTTGACACAGCGGTGTCATCAGGAGGGGATCGATCTGCGTATTCCCCCTTTGGAGCTTTGTACCGACAATGCTGCCATGATTGCCGCGGCAGGAACCTATCGTTTTAAAGACGGGATACGGGACAATCTGGATATGAATGCAGAACCCAACCTGCCGCTGGCAAGATAAATAGGGCTGTGGATAAGCTGTTGACAAATTAGTCAACAGCTTTTTTGTAACAGGTTAAAATCCTCATTTGTAGACAGAAATTGTGGATAAATCGTTTCACAGCGATCTCTCGATACTGTGGATAAGTGTTTTGAACATCGAGGGATCAATCGCCATTCTGTGTATAAACTTGTGGATAAGATGTGGGAACGATGTGGAAAGAGATTGGGCATACTCCACTCTTCTTCGGTCAACCTATAGAAAAGCAGGCGGAACGGGGGAGAGTGTGGTGAACGTGTGGCGTATAGGATGGGTTTGGCTGGTGATTGGAATCGTATTGATCGGGTGTGTTCCATCTGCGGGGAGGGGGAGTGTCTCTGCAGTGGATGAGGAAAATCCACCGGTCCGTCAAGTGTGGGTTTTCAGCGTATATGGGTTATCTCTGGATGACATCCAAAAGAGTGAAACCCCCCATCTGCGTCGGTTAGTGAAAGAATCGGCGATTGGAGCGATGAGTGTAAAAACCGGGGGAAAGGAGGTCGCTTCCAATCGTTATGCCACCCTGGGGGCGGGAACGCGGGCAGTGGCCCCTCCAGAGGAAACGTTTTTCCATACCGATGAACGGATCCGGATGCTCAACCAGTCTGCATCGGTGACGGCCGGGACTCTGTATAAACAGTGGATGGGTCATTCTCCCCCTGCCGATTCGGTCATTTATCCCGGGATTATGGCGTATATCCTGGAAAACGAAACCATCCCCTACACCGTTGCTCCAGGCGCTTTGGGAGAAGCGTTGAGAAAGGCGGGCAAGCATGCGGTTGTGCTGGGGAATCTGGACGAAGGGGAGTATCCGGTCCGTTGGGCCCCTTTTTTTACGATGGACCGGCGAGGGATCACACCGGAGGGGAGTATTGGTCCGGAGACGCTGGATGTTGATCCAAATCGGCCATACGGAGTGAAGACACGGTATCCTTACCTGAAGGAGCGACTTTTCTCGTGGAAGCGCCCGGGACTCGCTTTGGTGGAATTGGGCGATCTCTATCGGTTGGAGCAGCTGTCGCCTCATATGTCCCCTGAGCACCGGGAGACAGTGAAACGCCAAGTGTTAAAGGAGCTGGATCGCTTTGTGGGTGAAGGGATGGACCACCTTCGTCGCGATCAAATGCTGATGATACTCTCTCCCGGATGGGGAGTGGATGAGGAGTCCGCCATATCAGAGGGATTACTGCCGGTGATTCTTCACCGGAAAGGGGAGCCGCCGGGATTGTTGATGTCGACCACCACTCGTCGCACCGGGATCATCAGCAGTATGGATGTGGCCCCCACTGTTCTCAACCGGTTGGGAGTGGACATTCCTCCGGAAATGCTGGGGCAACCTATGAAAAGGGTGGACGGTTCGTTAACAACCTTTTGGAATTCGATAAACCGGGTGGAATCCATTTACCGCATGCGCCCCCCGGTTCTCTACTCCTATATCATTGTGCAGATGGCAGCCTTGGTTGTCGGATTGTCTCTGATTGTGAATCGTCGCGAAACAGCCGGCTCCTGGATGCAAATGATTTTGTTGGGTATCTTGCTGGCACCTTTTTTATTTTTACTCGTATCCGGTGCCACGGCCCGCTCTTTTTGGCTTTTGTCCGGCACCGTGTTGATCGTGGGCTGGTTGTTGGCGCTGTTGCTGGCACGGGCGAAAACCCTGCCGTTGCTGTTTTGGGTGGGGTTGATCGGGTTTTTGCCCGTTGTGGTGGACGGATTGTTGGGGGGGACATTGATCCAACAATCGTTTCTGGGATACGACCCGATCAAGGGTGCACGCTATTACGGCATTGGAAATGAATACATGGGAGTGGTGCTGGGTTCGTCCATCCTTACCTGTGCGGCATGGCTGGAATCGCGTAAGGTTCACTCCATGGGAGCGAGGTTGGGAGTGGGGGCTGTTTTCCTGGGGCTGATTCTGTTTTTTGCCGCCCCCTTTTGGGGGACCAATGCAGGAGGGGCACTCGCGGCGATGGTCGGTTTCGGGGTGGCTTATCTTCGCTTTTTCCGCTGGGGACCGATTCGGTGGTGGCATCTACTGGTTGCCCTGGTGATGGGGGTGGGTATGCTGTTCGCCATGAACGGATGGTTTCATGGGACGCAGCCTTCTCATATCGGGCGAGCATGGGCCACTTTGGCATCGGGAGATGTACAGACGATCGTGGATATTATTCGCCGTAAATTGGAAATGAATTGGCGCTTGATCCGTGTATCCTCTTGGGGAAAAGTGTTCCTCCTCTCGCTGTTTGCGATGGGGGTACTAGCCTTTCGTCCGGTTCGCGGTCTGCACTGGATGACGGAACGGTATCCGCAGCTGTTCAACGGTTTTACGGCGATTGTGGCTGGTGCATTGGCGGCTCTGGCCCTCAACGATTCAGGGATTGTTTCTGCTGCCACCGCGATTATGTATGTCGTGATGCCGGTCATGATCATCGGTTTCAGGGAATGGGTTTTTCATGGCGGTGTGCCCGAAGTGGAGATGGGGCGAACATCAAAAACCCGCTGAATGCTCAGCGGGTTTTTGATGGATGAAGCGGGGGAGAGGATTACTCCTCCTCTACGGGAATAGGCTTCAGCGATCCTTCGAACTCCTGTTCAAATTCCTTCTTATGTCGATCCTCCAGCTTCTGGGTGACAAACATCGAGATGCCGATCATGGCCACCGTGATGAAGGCGAGCAAAGTCAAAAGCCAACTCCAATTTTGCGTGATAAAATCCAATAGAATGGAACCTCCTTTATCATGACCCTTTTTTCTTTCTCTTGGATGGTTCACTATTATAGTAAACTACTACTTTGGTATCAATGTTTCGATATAATGGTGGGGTACTCATTCCGCCTGATGGCGGAGTGTGAGCGCATGTGACCTTACGAATCTTGCTTTTTTGGCAGGATATCACCGTCTCCGTCGCTTTTTGGAACTTGTCGATGTCATGGGCACACGGGAACAACAAGAGAGAAAAGGGTGTGACAACACCAGGGATGCCCCCCGCTCAAGGAGGTGTTCGGATGGCCACCTCTGCGGTTGAGTCCAGGGTTTTTGACCAAACCACCGTGTTTTAGAGAAATTGCTGGCTGGCTTTGGAATTTGTCATTCTGTTGGATATCAGTGCTCAGATGAACATTTGGGGTATCATCTGTGTGACCGATCCGTTGTCCGAGTTTTTCTCCTAGGTGCGGGCAGAATCCGTTTATACCAAAGCCTTGGGAGGGTTGCATATGGCGGTTACTTTTCATCCATTGGGAGATACGGGGGTTCGTGTGGGTTTCGGGGAACGGATCGACCCCAAGACGCACCGGGCGGTGCAACACTTCGCGGAAGCTCTGTCCCGAAAACCGCCCCGAGGGGTAGTGGAGTGGGTTCCCACCTATTGCGCAGTCACCGTTTATTACCGTCCGTTCGAAATCGGTTACAAGGAGCTGTGTCGCTATTTGGAGAAAATGGAGGCACAAACGGAAGATCGTTTCCCTACCGATAAGCGGTTAGTGGTCTTACCGGTGGCGTATGGGGATGTCTACGGGCCGGATGTAGCCGATTTGTGCACGATAAAAGGGATGGGGGAAGAAGAGTTGGTTTCTCTTCATACCCGTTCCCCCTATTTGGTGTACATGATGGGGTTTGTCCCCGGATTTCCCTATTTGGGAGGAATGCCGGAGGAATTGGCCGCTCCCCGTCTGGCTCATCCGCGCCCACGGATTCCCGCAGGTTCCGTGGGAATCGCCGGTTCTCAGACGGGGGTGTATCCATTGGAAACCCCTGGAGGATGGCGGATTATCGGCCGCACACCCGTCGACCTCTATGATCCCAATCGGAAGGAGCCGATTTTGCTGAAAGCAGGTGATTATCTTCAATTTCAGCCCATCGATCCGGATTATTTTGAAGACTGGCGCCAAGAATGGCTGGCGGGTCGACTCACATTGGAACAAAAGCGGTTGGGAGAGGGGAAATGATGCGGTATCATGTGGATTTGAACAGCGATTTGGGGGAGAGCTTCGGCCGCTATGTTTTGGGTCAGGATGAAGCGATCCTGCGCCATGTGACGTCGGCCAATATCGCTTGCGGCTATCATGCCGGCGATCACAATGTGATGCGACGGACGGTGGCCTTGGCTGCCCGGCATGGAGTGGGTGTGGGAGCTCATCCGGGGTTGCCGGATCTCTTGGGTTTCGGTCGCCGCTATATCGCAGTTGAACCGGAGGATGTATACAATATGGTGATATACCAGGTCGGGGCCTTGGCCGCTTTTGCTAAGGCACAAGGAATTCCGGTTCAGCATGTAAAACCTCACGGGGCCTTGTTCCATATGGCCAGCAAAGAGGAAGCGGTGGCCCAGGCCATTGCGGAAGCGGTGCGGGCGGTGGATCCCAATCTGATCTTGTTCGGCCTGGCGAAAAGCGCACTCATCCGAGCGGGAAGAGAAGCAGGGCTGCGCGTGGCGGAAGAAGTGTTCGCCGATCGAACCTATCAGCCGGATGGGACCCTCACTCCCCGGACCCTACCGGATGCTTATGTGACAGATCCCGCCCAAGTGGTGGATCGGGTGATTCGGATGGTGAAAGAAGGAAAGGTAAGGGCGGTGGATGGGACCGATTTGGAGATTCGGGCGGACACCGTCTGCATCCACGGCGACGATCCCCAAGCCCTTCCCTTTGTAACGCGCTTGCGGGAGCGTTTGACGGAGGCGGATATCGGTATTCAGCGGGTGGGTGTCCGATGAAACCGGCCCTGATTGTGCAAAAACCAGGTTTGTTGACGACCGTGCAGGATGAGGGGAGACCCGGTTATCAGGCTTATGGGATGGGAGTCTCCGGTGCGATGGATCCTTTCGCGTTGCAGGTGGGAAATCTGCTGGTAGGAAACCTGCGGGGAGAAGCCGCTTTGGAGATTACGATGTCCGGTCCCGAGTTGGAATGGCGAAGAGATGCCTGGATTGCGCTGACAGGAGCGGATCTTAGTCCAACCCTGGATGGGGTTCCCCTTCCCCTGTGGAAAACCGTAAGCGTAAAGGCCGGGCAGGTGCTCCGTTTCGGAGGACCCCGGCAGGGAGTGCGATCCTATTTGGCGGTTGCCGGAGGGATTGAGGTGAAACGGGTGATGGGAAGCAAGTCCACCTATCTGAAAGGCCGGGTGGGAGGATTTCACGGCCGACCGCTGAAAAAGGGGGATGAAGTGGCCGTCGGTGACCCGCGGCTGTCCGGGGAGCGTTTGGCAGGGCGCGCATTGGCCGGAGGGGAACGTCCCTCCTATCGAAGGGAGTCCCGTTTGCGCACGGTGGAGGGACCGCAGGCAGATGCGTTTACCGCTGAGGGAATCCGGTGCTTTTACAGCCAGTCCTATACCGTTACTCCCCAATCCGATCGGATGGGTTGCCGCCTCCAGGGATCCGCGATCCAACACCGGGGATCGGCGGACATCATCTCCGACGCCATCCCGCCCGGTGCGGTTCAGGTGCCGGCTAACGGCCAGCCCATCATCCTGATGGCGGATCGGCAAACCACAGGCGGCTATACCAAGATCGCCACCGTTCTCTCCGTTGACCTTCCCCTGGTGGCACAGGCGGCTGTCGGCCACCGCTTTACGTTTGAGCAGATGACAGTGGAGGAAGCAGGGCGTCTGGCTGTGGAGCAGGAACGATTTCTTCGTCAATTGGAGGCGCATAATCGGTGAGAAGATGTGATCCATAAACGGAATGTAAACATGGATTCGACTTTCCCCGCATGATCAAAAAGGAACAAAAAGCATGAAACAGGGTTATGGAACGGACAAGATCCGCTTTTTGCTCACTTTAATTCTCCTTCCTTCATCGATATCTGCAGGGGGAAGGTTGACTCTGTTCCCATTGGCACACCGATAAAGAATTCGGCGTTTCGGTCTGATGGTACAAAAAACGCCGCACCGTTATCGGTGCGGCGTTTTTTCCATCACTCTGCGATTTCCGCCCATCGTTCCGTCTTGGCCGACAGGGTCTGCTGCCGCTCAGCCAGCTGTTCCTGGAGGGGGAGGTTTTTCTCCGGATGGCTGTAGATTTCCGGTTTACAGAGCTCTTCCTCGATGTGGGCGATTTCCGTTTCCAACTGTTCGATTTCCCGTTCCAGTTCTTCGGCTTCCCGTTGAAGGCGGCGAGCTTCCCGTTCCCGCTGGCGTTGATCCCGGACCGATTCCCGATGGCTGGGTTCCGATCGGGAAGACGCGGTTTCCGTTTTCGCTTGTTCCCGCTCCCGGACCTGTTCCTGGAATGATTCGTAGTTTCCTTCGTGGAAGTAAATCGTTCCGTCCCGCACTTCCCAGATGCGGTTGGCCAAGCGATTGATCAGGTAACGGTCGTGGGAGACAAACAACAACGTTCCGTCAAATCCTTCCAAGGCTTCTTCCAATCGTTCCTTGCTGTCCATATCCAGGTGGTTGGTCGGTTCATCCATCAACAGGACATTGGACCGGTTTAACAGGCGTTTCACCAGGGAGAGACGCGCTTTTTCCCCGCCGCTCAGATCCTTTACCTGCTTAAAGACGGCATCGCCGCTGAACAGGAACTGGCCCAGGTAGGAGCGTACCTGTGTCTGGTCCAGACGGGGATGGGCGTCCCACACTTCGTCCAAGACCGTCGCTTCCATTCGTAATTCTTCTTGTTCCTGATCATAGTAGTCCAACTCTACCCCCGTGCCCCAGCGGAGGGTCCCGGAAAGGGGAGGCAGCCGGTCGGCCAAGGTTTTTAACAACGTGGACTTCCCGGCTCCGTTGGGACCGACCAAGGCGACCCGGTCCCCCCGCTCCAATCGGAGGTTGACGGGTTGGATCAAGGGCCGGCCAACCCGGTATCCGGCAGTCAGCCCGTCGGTGATCAGGACTTCTTTACCGGTGCGGGTGCGGGTTTCAAAGCGGATGGCCGCACGGCTTCGTTCCGATGGTGGTTGTTCCAGCTTTTCCATCCGTTCCAAGGCTTTGCGGCGGCTCTGCGCTCGTTTGGTGGTGGAAGCCCGAGCCAGATTGCGCTGAACAAAATCCTCCATCCGCTTGATCTCCGCCTGCTGCTGTTCGTATTCTTTGGCCCATTGGGCCAACCGTTCCTCCCGCTGGCGGATATAGTCCGTGTAATTCCCGGGGTAGCGGGTGATCCGGTTTCGATCCACCTCAAAGATCACCGTCACGATCCGGTCCAGGAAGTAGCGGTCGTGGGAGACGACCAATACAGCGTGGGGATAGGACTCTAACGTATGTTCCAGCCAGGAGAGGGCATCCATGTCCAAATAGTTGGTCGGCTCATCCAGTATGATCAGGTCCGGCTGTTCCAACAGCAGCCGTGCCAAGGCCAGCCGGGTCTTCTGTCCCCCGCTGAGGGATCGGACCGGAGTCGCTTTCCAGTCCACCGCTCCCAAGCCGAGTCCGTTTAGTGCCCCTTTTGCCCGGGCTTCATGGTCATAGCCCCCTTCCCGTTCGAAGGCTTCCTGGAGGCGGGCGTATTGGTCCATGATCGATTGGTAGCGATCGGGATCGGCCAGTACCGCCTCGTCTCCCATCTGGGCTTCCATCGTCCGCAAGCGTTCCTCCTGTTCCCGCAACCCGGTGAAAGCCTGCATCACCTCGTCCCATACCGTGCCGGCGGAATCAGCCTCATACTCTTGGGCCAGATAACCGATCCGGGCGCTTTTGGGGATGGCGATTTCGCCTTCGTCGGCGGCGAGGCGGCCGGTTATGATTTTAAGCAGGGTGGATTTGCCGGCTCCATTGGGGCCGATTAGGCCTACCCGCTCTTTTTCCTCCACTTGAAGTTGAACCCCGTCTAAAACGACGGTTCCCCCGAAGGATTTATGAATGTTTCGCACTTGCAGGATACTCAACCGTATTCACCCTTCCATCATCCACCGCTTCCATTGTAGCCGATCAGGCGGACCAGGGAAACGGTGATCACTGCGGGAAATACGGGAAATGGTATAATCGGGAGGTTCCACCCCCTACATCGGATAAAAAGGAGGTGGCAGTCCGGCTCGGACCCGGCCATGACTATGCCATCGACTAAAAAGGAATTGCGCCGCCAATGGCTTAGAAGGCGGGAAGCACTAAGTTCCGAGGCTGTCGCTGCCCGCTCGCTTCAAATCTGCGATCACATTCAGGAACATCCGTTGTATCGCAAAGCGCATCAAGTGCTTTTTACAATGCCTCATCGAAATGAAGTGGATCTTCGTCCCCTGATGAAAGCGGCCTGGCGGGAGGGGAAAGGGGTGATCCTTCCCCGCACGTCTGTCGGAGAACGAACCATGCACCTGTTTCGCGTCATGAAGATGGAGGAACTCATTCCGGGTGCTTATGGAATTATGGAGCCTCCTGACGTGCCAGAGAGGGAGGTGTCGGCAGAGGATGTGGACGTGGCCTTGGTACCGGGTGTCGCTTTTGACCGGTGCGGCTACCGCTTGGGATATGGTGGGGGTTATTTTGATCGTTTTTTCGCGGGCCCAGGAAAGGGGATGGTGACACTGGGTGTCGCCTTCGCTTTTCAGGTCGTGACAACCGTATATCCACAGGCCCATGATATCCCGCTTAACGGGGTGATCACGGAAGAGGGGACGGTGGGGTCTGCCTCGAACTCTCTTTTCTGACTCCTCTTTCGGATCTTTTGGTCATGAAGCTCCTTATTTCGAGCGTGATTCGAACAAAAACAGAATAAAAGCCCCTGCCCTCATCCTAGAGAGGGCAGGGGTGAGCAGTCGTGGCTAATCAGGGATCAAGCGAACAGTTGGAGAAGATCAGCGATGGCGGGAGCCACCTTCCCGATGAATTGCAGGATGCCGATAGCGATATCCAAAAGGGAGCACCTCCTTAAAAATATGTATCCAAATTTCTTGCAGCCCCTATTGTAGCATAATTTACTAAAGTATCGAGAATCTGCTGATGAATTTTCTATATGTATATTAATATTTTATTGTTATCGCCTTTCTCATTGATCGTTTTTAGTTGTTTCCATCCAATCGGTTTCTTCATGCGGAGTTGTCTGATCGGCCATTTGGAGCCTTGTCTGAACACAAAAAAGTCCGGTACCCGTGGCAACCGGACTTCAATAGAACTATCCGTTCAGTTGAGCAGCACGGACCCGGTGCTCCGGGTTCGTGCCTGTTTCATTTACGTAACACCGATCATTTGTCAGAGTTAGACACCCTTGTCACTCTGCAAACACGTGCTTCCAAGAATCCTTGCCCTCCAGCATCCGGCGGGCGATGGACTGGGCTTTCTCCAGGCTGTGATTGGCTGCCCAGCCGCACTGCACTTCGTTGCAGGCGGGCACTTCGTCGGCTTCCAATACATCCTGGAGTGTTTTAGCGAGGACATTTAGGATTTCATCGTAGTCGTCATGATTGATAACGGAGAGATAAAAGCCGGTTTGGCATCCCATGGGGCTCAAATCCACCACCTGATCCAGGTGGTTGCGGATATTCTCCGCCATCAGATGTTCCAGGGAATGCAAACCGGGCATCTCCATATGTTCCCGGTTCGGTTGGCAGAACCGGATATCGTATTTGCGGATCTCGTCCCCGTTCCGCCCTTTTTTGGTTCCCGCCAGGCGTACATAGGGGGCGACCACTTTGGTGTGATCCAATTCAAAGCTTTCCACGTTCATTTTTTTAAGCATGGGTACCCACTCCTTGGTTTTGGCGTTCCTTCAATTGACCGAGCATCGATAAAACGATCTGTTCGGAGCGAACAGCCGCCAGACCCATAAATTGTTCATATGACATCTTGGCTTCTCCTCCGGCGATATCGGAGATGGAGCGGATCACCACAAACGGGGTTTTAAACCGATTGCAGACTTGGGCGATGGACGCCGCCTCCATTTCCACTGCATAGAGGTGTTCAAACTTGGATTTGACAAAGGCGACCCGGTCATCGTCGCTCATAAAGGAGTCTCCTGAGGCGATCAGTCCTTGGTAAACCTTCAGATCAGGCAATGTCCGAGCCGCTGCTTCAGCTATCGCAACCAGCTCCGGATCAGGCAGGTAAAAGGCTGGCATACGGGGAACTTGTCCATACTCGTAATTAAAAATGGTGGCATCCACATCGTGGTGGCGGACTTCCGTTGAGATCACCACGTCGCCCACCCGCAAGTCAGGGTGGAAGCCGCCGGCGCAGCCGGTGTTGATTACATAGTCCGGCTGATAATGTTGGATCAGCATCGTGGTGCCGATTGCAGCATTTACCTTCCCGATGCCCGATTGTAGAACCACTACCTCTATTTCATCCATGACTCCTGAATGAAAAGTGGTGTCGGCGATGCTTTCCGGTATGGCGGGTTCCAAACGTTTTCGCAGGAGGTCGACTTCTTCCGCCATCGCACCGATGATTCCTATCTTCATCTTGTTCTCCTTTACCGATGAGATCATATAGTAGGATACTACAAAGGTGTTGGGAACGCACGAGGCTGGTTCGGCCAAAGTTAAAGATATGTGAAAAGCTACACATACCGGGCTCAGGTTGTTACAATGAGAACAGAAGCGTTTCACGAAACCGACATATACGGAAGTAGAGGGGGATCCGGGAATGAAGAGCAAGTTGAGGGAAGTTCATGTATCGGAAGCGGTAGGACTGGTATTGGCCCACGACTTAACGCAAGTGCTTCCCGGAAAGTACAAGGGCCCCTTGTTCCGGAAAGGGCACGTGGTCCGGGAGGAGGATCGGGAAGCCCTGTTGTCAATCGGCAAGGAGCATCTGTATGTTTTGGAGATCGCGGAAGGGGACTGCCATGAAGATGAGGCTGCTCTCCGTATTGCCGAGGTGGTTTGCGGGTCGGGACTGAACATGACGGAACCCCGAGAAGGCAAAGTAAACCTGGTGGCGGACAGGGATGGTTTGTTGCAGGTGGATGCCGACCGTGTCCTTGCTGTTAATCGGGTGGAACAGGCGGTTCTCTCCACCCTGGAGACGGATATTCCAGTTAGAAAAGGGCAGACGGTGGCCGCTACTCGAGTAATCCCGCTTCTTTATCCGGAAGAGAGTCTGATGAAGGTGGAAGCGGCTGCCCGAGTGGATGGCCAATCGCCTGTCATTCAGATTCTCCCCTTCCGCCGTTGCAAAGTGGGCGTGGTGATTACCGGCAGTGAGGTGTACCACGGTCGTATTGAGGATCGCTTTGGCCCCGTTGTACAGGAAAAAGTGGAACATTACGGTTCCACCATTATGGGCCAGACGCTGGCCAGTGACCAGAAGGAACGCATTATGGGACAAGTGCGGGACTTTGTGGAACAAGGGGCCGATCTCGTGTTGGTTACGGGGGGGATGTCCGTCGACCCCGATGACCGGACACCAGGAGCGATTGCCGCTTTAGGGGCGGATGTTGTCAGTTATGGAACGCCGATGCTGCCCGGATCCATGTTGATGGTGGCTTACTATAACCAGACCCCGGTTCTGGGTTTGCCGGGCTGTGTCATCCATGACGAATATACTTCATTCGATGTGTTTTTACCGCGTATTTTGGCCGGACAGCGGATTACTCGAGAGGATATCGTACGGTTGGGATACGGCGGCCTTCATTCCTGCTGATGGTAGGTCACTTTTGTTGCCGGGTTTACTTGTTGCCGAAACAGAAGACGACTGTAAGACCCGGATTGGATGCGGGAAGGATATCAGTCCTTCCTTAAGATACGGGTTATATGGATGCACGATAAATGAAAAGCGATAAACCGATGGGGGTCGAGGACATGATGTCTGAAGGGAAAATACCCCAGGTGACCGCCAAACGGTTGCCCCTTTATTATCGATATCTGGAGAAATTACACGCAATCGGGAAAAAGCGGGTTTCATCCTCCCAGTTAAGTGATGCCCTGCAGATTGACCCGGCTACGATCCGGAGGGACCTTTCCTATCTGGGTGAATTGGGAAAGAAGGGGTATGGATACAACGTTAATTACTTGCTGCAGTTTTTACGGGATTTCCTGCGCCAGGATGAGGTGACCAATGTGGTCCTGGTCGGGGTGGGTCACTTGGGAACCGCCTTGTTGGGGTATAATTTTTACCGGAGCCATAATACCAAAATCGTGGCCGGTTTTGATTCCGACATCACCAAGGTGGGCAAAGAAGTGGACGGCATCCCGGTTTTTCCTATGGACCGCTTCCAGGAAGTGGTCGACTTACATCAAGTGGAGGTGGCCATCCTGACGGTTCCCGCCGGCGTCGCTCAGAGCACGACGGATATGATTGTCGATGCCGGGATCCGAGGAATTTTAAATTTCACGCCAGCCCGTTTGACGGTTCCACCCCATGTACGGATGCACAATATCGATCTCACCATTGAATTGCAAGCCTTGATTTACTTCTTGAAAAACTTTCCCACGGATGAGGATGTTCCGGTTCTGGAGATGGGGGAGAGGGACGACCAAAAGTAATCCAGAAAAACGCTGTTGTGCAATGAAACGAAGACCGAAACGGGGCTCGCCTATGGACTGTCTGTTCACTCAATTTTCTGCAAGAACGAGAGAGGGTCAGTGTGGCTTTTGGTTCGCCTTTGCACTCACAGAGCACCAATCTCGCCTAGGTCACTTCGCTCCCGGTCTCGCTATGCACTCACAGAGCACCAGTCTCGCCAGGGTTACTTTTATTCCCTGGTCTCGCTATGCGCTTTTTACAGCGAAACGAAGACAGCCAAACCGATCCGGGGTTTCGCCCTATGGATTGACTAAACACGTTCTCATGCCTGGGTCGGAGAAGGAAGGATGGCTATGACGGATCAAGATAAGCGTTGGACGGAACATCTGTCTGAAATGCGAACGCGAATCCTGTGGGTATTCGCGTTTTTCGTCGTGTTTTTGATCGTCGGGTTTGTAAGTGCCAAACCGATCATCGATTGGATGAAAGCGGACATTTTGAGCGGCACCATGGGACGCAATCTGGAACTTCACATTTTTTCCCCGGGAGAAACCATCAGCATCTTTATGCAGTTTGCGTTTGTGGTAAGTTTGGTACTGACTTCTCCTGTCGCTCTGTATCAAGCGTGGCGGTTTGTTCGGCCGGGGCTTACCGATCAGGAGAGGCGGGTGACGCTGGGTTACATTCCGGTCTCCGTCTTGTTGCTCGTAGCGGGGTTGCTGTTCGGTTATTTTCTGATATTCCCTTTTATCATCGGTTTTCTGACGACCTTGACCGCTTCCCTAGGGGCGACGGAGACGTATGGAATGTACGAGTTTTTCCGATTTCTCTTCCGGATCGTCATCCCGATCGGTTTGTTGTTTGAACTTCCTGTGATTATTCTCTTTTTGACACGGCTGAGGATCCTCAACCCGGAGATCTTGAAAAAAGGGCGGAAGTTTGCCTATTTGGCGATGGTGGTGCTGGCTGCCATGATTACGCCGCCCGATTTTATTTCCAACATCCTGGTGGCGATTCCGTTGATCGCTCTTTATGAGGTGAGCATCCTTTTTTCCATGCGCATTTACCGTAAGATGAAAGCGGAAGAGGAAGCGGTTGAACAGTCGTGGCGAGAACGGGGGGCGGTGATCCGCCCGGATGACGATTGGGGTGAGGAGCCTCGGGATTAAGGAAATGACCGGTGTTTCCTGCCAGCACAGGGTTATTTGCTTGCAGGAAACAATCCGGTGATTTTTTTCAGAGGAAGGGCTTGCAAAATGGAACCGGTCCATATATCATTGTTTATGGTGTTAGCACTCGAATCAGTTGAGTGCTAACAAGCCGAAAATATCCACCTCGTGAAGGAGGGTGTTTTGTCGTGATCAAACCGTTGGGAGATCGTGTCGTTCTCGAAGCAGTCGAGAAAGAAGAGACAACCGCCAGTGGGATTGTCTTGCCGGAGACGGCGAAGGAAAAGCCCCAAGAGGGTCGCGTGATTGCAGTTGGTACCGGCCGCTATGAAAACGGCCAGAAAGTGGCGCTGGAAGTGAATGAAGGTGACCGCGTGATTTTCTCCAAATATGCGGGCACGGAAGTAAAAGTAGGCGACAAGGAATACCTCATCCTGCGGGAGAGCGACATTCTGGCCGTCGTCGACTGATTCTGGCCAACCCTTACCAATAGAAAATCCCCTACATAGGAGGGAGATGCAACAATGGCGAAGGAAATCAAGTTCAGTGAAGATGCACGCCGCTCGATGTTGCGCGGTGTGGATGCTTTGGCCAATGCTGTGAAAGTGACCCTCGGTCCCAAAGGCCGCAATGTGGTGTTGGAGAAAAAGTTCGGTTCTCCGCTTATCACCAATGATGGGGTGACCATTGCCAAAGACATCGAACTGGAAGATAAGTTCGAAAACATGGGTGCTCAATTGGTGAAAGAAGTGGCGACCAAAACCAACGATGTGGCTGGCGACGGAACCACCACCGCAACGGTTTTGGCTCAGGCCATGATCCGTGAAGGGTTGAAAAACGTGGCAGCCGGTGCCAACCCGATGGTAATTCGCCGCGGGATTGAAAAAGCCGTCAACGCTGCTGTGGAAGAGATCAAAAACATCGCCAAGCCGGTTGAAACCCGCGAATCCATCGCACAAGTGGCTTCCATCTCCGCTAACGAAGCAGAAGTGGGCGAACTGATCGCCGAAGCCATGGAAAAAGTGGGCAATGACGGTGTGATTACGGTGGAAGAATCCAAAGGGTTCGCAACCGAGCTGGAAGTGGTCGAAGGGATGCAATTTGACCGCGGCTACATCTCTCCTTACATGATCACCGATTCCGATAAAATGGAAGCGGTGTTGGATGATCCGTATATCCTGATCACCGACAAGAAAATCACCAATGTACAAGAGATCCTGCCGATGCTGGAGAAAGTGGTACAACAAGGCAAACCTCTCCTGATCATCGCCGAAGATCTGGAAGGGGAAGCGCTGGCCACCCTCGTAGTGAACAAACTGCGTGGAACCTTCAACGCTGTCGCTGTGAAGGCTCCCGGATTCGGTGACCGCCGTAAAGCCATGCTGCAGGATATCGCCATCCTGACCGGCGGCCAAGTGATCACCGAAGATCTGGGTATGGATCTGAAAACCGCCGACTTCAGCGCTCTGGGTCGCGCCCGCCAAGTGCGTGTAACCAAAGAAGAGACGATTGTGGTGGACGGTGCCGGTGACCGCAGCGAGATCAACAGCCGCGTCAACCAAATCCGTCAACAGCTGGAAGAAACCACGTCCGAATTCGACAAAGAAAAACTGCAAGAGCGTCTGGCCAAGTTGGCTGGCGGTGTCGCCGTTATCAAAGTGGGTGCCGCTACCGAAACCGAATTGAAAGAGCGTAAGCTGCGCATCGAAGACGCCCTCAACTCCACCCGTGCCGGTGTGGAAGAAGGGATGGTCTCCGGCGGTGGGACCGCTCTGGTCAATGTGTTGCACGCAGTGGAGAATGTGGATGCAACCGGTGACGAGCTGACCGGTGTCAACATCATCCGCCGCGCACTGGAAGAGCCGCTGCGTCAGATCGCATTTAACGCCGGCCTCGAAGGTTCCGTCGTCGTGGAACGGGCCAAGAAGGAAGAAGTGGGTATCGGCTTCAATGCTGCTACCGGTGAGTGGGTCGATATGATTAAAGCGGGTATCGTGGATCCGGCCAAAGTGACCCGCTCCGCTCTGCAAAACGCGGCTTCCGTGGCCGCGATGGTCCTGACCACCGAAGCCGTAGTGGCTGATCAGCCGGAAGAGGAAGCCCCTGCTCCCGGCGGTGGCATGGGAGACATGGGCGGAATGGGCGGCATGGGCGGCATGATGTAAAGACTGCCCCTCACCCTTGATACAACAGCGATGTTTATTTAAATAACCCTAAAGGGCAACAAAAGGGTAACATCGGGTAACGAAAAATTAGAGGTTTTCCATGAGCTGTGCAAACTTATGGGAAGCCTCTTTTTTCATTGACTTTGTGATGGGAAGGATACGTATTTCGTCGTCCTTATGTCTAGGTCGTTCCATAATCTCCGGTTTACTCCAGCTTTCTGCTAATAAGGACGTATGCGTGTCTCTCCAGAAACGGTGCGACATCGCCAATCAAGCAAAGACGGCTTGTTCGTTTCTATCCATGTTAAGGCAGGGGGCGGCACTGGCTTTGAGTGGTTTGTGGTTTCTAACGCTCACCCGTAAAGTGCCGGCTTGTTGCAACGGAACATCCATCAGGCGATGTCACCGGTATTGAAAAAATACGGTCTGCGGGATCGGGGCCGGAAGGTGGACACTCAGGCAGCGCGAGGCCGGATTCACGTTGTCCGAGCAACGAAGATGAAGGCATGTCTGACCGAGAACCTTTTCATCGACACTAAGAAGGACGCGGACCTCCTGAAGAAGTCTTCTTTCCTCCAGGAGGTGGCGGTGGCACATGCTGATGCTATCGCTCGGACGGAAGGGTTGAAGAAGAAGACGGTACCGGCTCCGACACCGTCCCCCAGTCCTTCTACGGGTAAGGCTAAATATCGAGTGGTGGCTGGATCGTATGAGCATCGAGGGAATGCAGAGGATCAGGTAAAACGACTGAAGGGAAAAGGGTTTGAAGCGTTCATTTTGCCAATCGAATAGGAACAACGAAGCCGGGGATGGATTCCCCGGCTTTTTTTGGTATAATGGTCATTATAGAGGCAAGACAACCGGGCAAGGGACTTTTCCCTGCTCGGTTTTTTTATGTTCTTATGGGTTCACTTAATGGAGACAGCTCATCTGTCAAAATTGTGTGGTGATTTTGGGGAGTTGAGAACGCAAGGAAAGAAGTGAAAACAAGAATAACAGCTAGTGAAATCTTAATCTTGTTCCTCAAAAATGTCACCCTCCTTGTTGATTAGTTCGACTTTTACTTCATACATATTCCGGATACACTTTTGAAATTCCTGCTCATTCAATTGGTGCCAGCATTGCGCGAGTTTAAGCAATAGCTTGTACTCTCTGTACTTTAAATGGTGCTTTTGTGATAGCTCAAGGGAGCGTTGATAATATGTGATCGCATCTTGGTCTTCTTTTCTATTTTTCAGCAAATCACCCATAAGCATCAATGCATAGGTTAGGCGTGGAACATCGTTGTACTTATCGGAGATATTGATTGCTTGATTGATAGTTTCTTTCGCCTCTGCAAGTTTATTTTGTTGCATATAGAGAGTGCCTAGTTTGGTATAAGTGGTGGAAGCCACCTTTGGATCCGGTAACAATTCATTTACATTTAGTGCGGTATCAAAGCACGATTCCGCTTTTTCTTTCTCATCAAGGCTCGTATAAATACAGCCCAATTGAGTCCAGAACTCGAAAATGAACTTATATTGATTGTTGCGAACGGCCAACGGTAACCCTTTATGAATATATTCCACAGCATCCTCAAAGGCTCCCGTTCGGCGCATGAACTCATTACGCAGCCAATAAAAGGTGAGGAGGGTTTCCACTTCATCAATCTCATAAAGAGAATCCCATATTGCTTCTATCACGCGCATGCCTTCATTGATTCGGCCCAGCTTCTCCAGATAAATGGCTTTGTTTACGTGGATAATAAAACGAATGTACTGCCGATCCCCGTCTTTCTGAAAAGCCCCCCACGCACTATTGACGAATTGGAGCGCCCCATCCAAATCATTTTGTACATAAGCGATAATTGCTAGTTCGCAAAAACTGGCGGCTTCAACGTTGGTGCTATTGTTGTAGGGATTTTGATTGGCTAGTTTGATGGCGTTATATAATGACCGTTCCGCCTGTTTCGTTTTACCTTTATCAATGAGACATTTCCCCTTCAAATACGCAGCAGTAGCGGCGAAGGGGTGGGCATCATCCAAGTCTAAATCTTCGATCTTATTTACTGCTTTCTCGTAGCGTTTGAGTTTCCAAAGAGATTCGACGGTTTCGAGTTCTAACTGAATCCGTCTCATTTCTTTTTCCTCTTGGGTTAAGAGATACGGGATTTGACTGGTTTCGATGTTAAGCTTGTCCAATAGATACAGGGCTTTTTCCATGCTGACATGGGGCACGCTACGTTCAATATTACTGATGGTGGCGACGGAGATGTTGTCGTCCGCCAAATCTTCCAATCGGAGTCCGCGCCGCTTTCGAATCTTCCTTATAATTTCGCCGATTTCTTGAAGTTCGACAGTTCTCATAACATACCACCTTCCCCTTGAGTGCAGAGATATCTTTATTCTATCCCCTTTTTACGAAAAATGGAATAGGGCACATCAATAAAATCGAGAAAAGTTTACAAAATATACTTCCATACAAAATGGAAATACAGGTTTTAAAACATTGATCGAAATCGGGGCAAAAAGGCCCATTTTTTGTTGTCAAAAAGCGTCGTATAATGTAGAATTTTTAAAACATCGAAAGTATTCCCAATAGGTATAATCCATGGTAGAATTGCCATGCAAGAAAAACCAATTTTAAGGAGTGTTATGGTTTGAAAAGATTTTGGGTTGTATTTTTGTCTTTTGCTCTTTTGATGGTTATGATTTCTCCCGGCTCTACATACGCTGATACACAGAAAGAGCTGTGGACTGCGGAGAAATACCTTCAATGGCTGGATGAAAAAGCAAAAGATGATCCAGACGCAGAGGATGTAGCTAAAGAATTTACCAACCTGCCGAAAACAGACCAAGCAAAAATCCTCGATCAAATTAACAACCCTGACCCGGAGAAGTACGCCGCAATGTTCAAAGAGATGGAAGAGTCCATTGAGATGGATGAAGCAGAACTCCTAAAGGCTAAGACATGTAAGAAGAAAAGAAAACCATGTCGTACTAGTTACACAAAGAAATTCAAATGGATGGGAGTTGCTGGCACTATGGCCCAGTTTCAAGTCTGGGTCAAGTACAATCATGATGGTAAAAAGGTTACAAGAATACATTCAAAAGGGGCGTGGGAAAAAATTTACAACCCTGCGATGTCAGCATCACACGGTGCAGTTACGGCATGGAAAGAAGGGAAATGGGTTGGTGCTGAGGTATATTGGAAGTTGAAGATAAAATTGCATTGGGAAGGGATCACTGTCATGAATGTGGAACAAAGAGTTGAAAAGAGAATCGGAAAATCTAGATGGGGATACTGGATTGTACGTTAAGGAGGTATTGCAATGTCTAAATGGGTAAAGGTTTTGATTGGTGTCGTAGCTGTTGTAGTACTAGTCATGGCCTTCTTTTACATCGCCGCTGTATTCGGCATTGTGACAGATTCAACGGAAATCATTAAAGGTACATAGAGAAATAAAGACCAAGACCGACCGGACGGGGATAAAACCCCGTCCGGTTTTTCAATGGAATAGCTTTGTACAACATGTATACTGGACCCGACCCGGGCATCATGCGCAGCTTGTGTCACTTGCTTGGGAACTTATACCATGGCTTGTACATGGAAATGCAGAGTGGGGTGATTTTTTGGCGATCTTCAGTAAAAGCACGACCGGATTATTGATTCGAGGTGTAATTTTACTGGCTGCTCTCTCTCTTGCTTATCTGTTTAATTTGATCCCGTATGTTGGTTTCAGGTTTATCGGGTTATTAGTTTTGGTGATGTTCGGTTGGGCTATAATTGGGCGGACATTCCCGCAGCGGTTCCGGGATTATTCATGGTGGCAAGCGATTCTGTATTGGTCATTGATCGCAGCTATCGCCGGGACGATATTGTATACTGTTATGGGATAAAAAACGGATAAGACCAAATATAAGCCCGCCAGCTGGCGGGCAAACCGGACAGGGTTTATCCTCGTCCGTTTTTTTATCTCTTATGTTTGAAACATGTGATTAATCATCCGCGAATCCCGGCAGCTTATCATGGGCGGCATGATGTAACCCTCCCCCAAACGTAGATTCAATCAGATGTAAAAAGCTTCTCATGAGTTCATTGAACTTGTGGGAAGCTTTTTCTTCGATATGGGACAGTAACAACCCTGCAAACGGGTGCATGAATTGTCGGATGGCGGATTTCTGCTGTTGCTATACTAGACGCATGGGAGGTGATGGTGATGGATTGGCTGGAAAGAATGAATGGCGCATTAAGTTATATCGAAGAAAATCTGACGAATGACATCGACTATCGGGAAGTCGCAAGGATTGCTTGCTGTTCGGAGTATCATTTTAAACGAATGTTTTCTTTTATCGCCGGTGTGACTCTGTCCGAATATATCCGTTGCCGGCGCCTGACTTTGGCTGCGTTTGATTTGAAAAATACCCACGTAAAAGTAATCGATGTGGCGATTCAATACGGATACAACTCGCCGGATGCGTTTTCCAGGGCTTTCCGAAGCTTACATGGTGTTACCCCTACTGCTGCAAGAAATAATGGCCATTTACTGAAGGCTTATCCTCCTATCACCTTCCAACTATCGATCAGGGGAGGAACGGTCATGAACTATAGAATCGAGGAAAAGGATGCTTTTCAAGTAGTCGGGATCAAAAAACGGGTCAAGCTGATCAACAGCGGAATCAATCCGGAGATCGTTCAAGTATGGGAAAGCATCAGTGAGGAGACGCTTTCGCAAATCGAGGCACTCTCCAACCTTGAACCTTTAGGCCCGCTAAACGTTTGTGCGAACTTTTCTGAAGAGGGATCAGAACAGGGGGAGCTGGATTATTATATTGCCGCTGCCACGACCCAAAAGTGTCCGGATCACTTGACGAAGCTGGAAATTCCGGCTTTCACATGGGCCGTGTTTGAAGTGGCGGGCGACTGGCCGGAAGTACAGGAGGTTTGGGGAAGAATCTATTCAGAATGGTTTCCCACATCCGGTTATGAACATGGAGAGGGTCCGGAAATCCTGGGCAGTCGTGATCACACAAGTGAAATATGGATTCCGGTTGTTAGCAATTGAACCATTTTCATGCACTTTTTCAGCATAAAAAAGGAGGCGGATGATGATGGCATCTATTAATATCAAGCTTTATTTGATACACAGGCTAAAAAAGCGGCCGCTTTTAATTCCCAACTATTCGAATATTCGATAATATCTCTTGTCACTCGTTATCCAGAAGATCGGGAAGAATGCTTAAGATGCGGTGTGGATCCATTATCAAGTGAACCCATTGAAGGCGAAACGGGATCATAAAATGGCATCATGATTCCATAGCCATTCGAAACAGAAAAAAGCTTCTCACATACACTCGTGAGAAGCTTTTTTCTGTCTAAACAAGATCGTTAGGAGCGTTCCAGACGGGCGATGCGCTCGTCCAGGTCCGGGTGGCTGGAAAAAAGCTTCAGCAATCCGGATTTGTTGTTGATTTTCATCGTTTGCATGGATGTCTGGCTGTCGTCCACCATATCCACATGGTTTTGGAGCGAGCGCAGCGCGTGTATCATCTTGTCTTTTCCAGCAAAATCGGCTCCACCGCGATCGGCGTGGAATTCCCGGTAGCGGGAGAAAGCCATCACGACGATACTGCCCAAAATGGAGAAAATGATTTGAAACAGGATGATGCAGACGAAGTGGACGATCCCGGCCATTTCTTCCCGTACGAATCGCGAAACCGCAAAAGCTGCAATCCGGGACAGGAAGACAACAAAGGTGTTGATTACGCCTTGCAACAGGGTCATGGTCACCATGTCGCCGTTGGCGATATGGGCTACTTCATGGCCGATCACTCCTTCAACAGCATCCGAATCCATCCGATCCAACAAACCGGTGGAAACAGCCACAAGGGAGCGGTTTTTGGTGGGGCCGGTCGCAAAGGCGTTCACTTCCGGAGAATCGTAGATTCCTACTTGGGGCATTTCGGAAATCCCTGCTTTACGGGACATCGAATGCACTTGCTCGATGAGCCAACGCTCGTCTTGGGTCAGGTTGGGATCATCGGGAGACAGCACCCGGACGCCCATCATCCACTTCGCCATCATGCGTGAGATGGCCAGCGAGATAAACGCGCCCGAAAAACCGACGATGGCACTAAATGCCAACAGGGTTCCGTAATCGATTCCCTGTGATGTGATATAGTTGCCGACGCCAAAAATGGAAGTAAAGATAACGATGGTTGTCAGGACCAGCACGTTGACTATGATAAACAGAAAAATCCTCTTCATTCGATCCACTCCCGTACATCGATTTCTGCTTGTGTGAAACACAGCAGTGAGTACTTGCTCTCTATAAATATTAACATTCTCCGGTTATATTGGAACCGGATTTTGTAACCGATTTATCACATTTTTGTAGCGAAACCCTTTCTTCAGGGGGTTCGCACGATAATCCTCCACCCCGAATGGCGGATAAACGGGTGATGAGTTTATCCGTTCACCTTCCATAGGACGATCCTTTTCCGATATAGTAAAGAATAGATGCATCATTATAAAATCCCCCTGTCTTTTGGGGGATGTGGGAGGGACTTTTATGGATAACGAAAACCAATCTGAAGTGGTGCCAAAGAAAAGAGAATCGTCGACAGGCTTGGATCCGAAAGTGGCAGCGTTATTGTGTTATGTCTTGGGCTGGGTGACGGGTCTCATCTTTCTGCTCATGGAAAAGGAAAATCGATTTGTGAAATTTCACGCCTGGCAGTCCATCATTACCTTTGGCGGATTGACTGTGTTAAGCCTTGTCGCTAATTTCATCCCCATTCTCGGTCAAATTATCAGTTTCTTGCTTTTCCCTATTTCGCTGGTCCTCTGGATCGTCCTTATGGTCAAGGCCTATCAGGAAGAATGGTATAAACTGCCCGTGGCTGGTGACATCGCCGAAAACCAACTGAAGTGAGCGAAAAGAAGGCCCCCCCCCTGCCGGGGGTTTTTTTGTTGATCCCTTTTCTATCAAGTGACAACATCATCACCGCCAGATCGGGTTTACACACGATTGAAAGCGTGAACAATGGAAGTGGAAAGAATCCTCATCATTTGGCTTAGTGAAGGAGAGGATCACTCATGGCGAATGTGAAAATCCAGACGATGGATCGCGGACCGTTGATTGTACGTGGAGAGGTGGAGTTGGTGGATGCCGAGGGGAACCGGTTTGAAACAAAAAAACAGTTTGCCCTTTGCCGATGCGGATTGTCTCAAAACAAACCATTCTGCGATGGTGCGCATTCCGGCAACTTTGAAGATTGCGTACGAGCAAAAAACGTGCTGTAAATGAGAGTTCCCCTAAAAGGCTGATGTTGTCTACTCACTTCCAGAGAATCGATCCGCAAATACCTCACCGAGCACGGATAAAACGGCCTGTTCAGGATGCTCGGTGATATCGTATGGATTCCGTTTGAATTTGCGGTATTCTTCATTTAGACACCGCTGGGCAAGGGTGTAAATCTGTTTGGAATCATAGGCTGCATGGAAGACATTATCTCCACGGATTCTGTTTTTTTGGCGATTGCCGATATCGAGAGCCGGCAGACGAAAAAACGGGGCTTCGATTAATGCACTGCTGCTGTTTCCAACCATTAAATCGACTCGAGAAAGTAGAAATAGAAAGTGATCAGAGGGGATCGAGGGCAGAAAAAGTCCTTTTTTCTGTCGCGCGAACGATTCCAGCTCGACTCGGAATCGTTCGCCTCCTGCATCGCTGTTGGGTCCCACCACGAACCAGGAACATTCTTTGATCGGAGCGAGGGCATTGGTGACAGTCGTGATTTGTTCCTGGAAGGACAACGGGTCTTTTGAGTCGGGATGTATGGCCACCAGCACTTTTTTTTGGGGGGTATTCAGACGGTAACGACGTTCCAGCTTTTTTATACAGGAGGACGGCCATAATTTGATGGCTTGAATACCGGATTTGCGGAGGGAGCCGACTGCGTAAATGGTACAGGAGGGAATACCTGACTGGATGAGGACATCCCGGGCTTCATGGGTGGCGGTTAAGTGCCAGTCGGCCAATTGAGAGAGTGCATGCCGCACGGCATCATCGGCCGAACCGCTTTTTTCCCCGCCGTGCAGATGGAATATAGGAAGATTGAGATAATGGGCAGCGATCCCGGCTGCCAACATCTCTCCCCGATCGCCAAGCAGAAGAACACCATCGGGTGAAGCCTGAGCGAACAGATCAGCAAAGTAAAGGAGGGCCAGACCGGTGGTTTGGGCCATGGCGCGTGTGCTGTCTCCTTTTACCAGGATGGAGGGGGAGGCGAGTATCGTGAAACCATCCTGTTCAATCTCCCGCTTGGTTCGACCGTATTCTTCCAGAAGATGCATTCCCGTTACCACCAATTGGGGGGAAAAGCGCGGATCCTTCTCCAGTTCAAATAAAAGAGGACGGTAGATCCCATAGTCTGCCCGTGTTCCGGTGACCACTGCGATTTGAATGTCGGATGGCTTTTTAGTCATACCGGATCGTCTCTTTCAAATCTTGTTCTCTTAACGTGTCGCCCTTACGCTTGGTGACACGAAGGGTACAACCGATTACAGCGTTCCAGCGCTCCGCCCCGAGTCCCGTCTGAGGGCGGAGGCATTCTAAATCGGACTCCCTCAGACGAGAACCCGCAGGCAAATCGTGTTTGATATACAAACCGCGACGAACCACCTTCATCGTCTCCCTTTCTGAGAGAGCGGGTTTTTTGACTGCCCTGCCCATGGCCGCTTCCACATGCCGGATCGCGCGTATCATGGTTGTAAATTCAGAGGGGCTCAGGGAAGCACGGTGGTCGGGGCCGCTTAACCGGCGGTCCAATGTCATGTGCTTTTCCAGGATGCGATACCCCATCGTGGCCGCGGCTATGGGGACTTCGATCCCTTCCGAATGGTCCGAGTAACCGATACAGTCTCCAAAGGCCTTGCGCATGGGGGCGAGAGCCCGCAGGTTTAAGTCTTGGTAAGGGGCCGGATAGGCGGAGGTGCAGTGCAGGAGAGCCGTTTTCACCTTTAAAGGGATACAAGACAGTGTCGCCTGGATTTCCTGAATGGTTGCCATCCCGGTGGAGAGGAGAAGCGGCTTGCCATACGTGGCCAGATGATGAAGCAAAGGGAGGCAAGTCAGATCTCCGCTCCCCACCTTAAACAGATCGACGCCGAGCCGGTGGAGAAAAGCGGCACTTTCCATATCGAAGGGGGTTGCGAGGAAAGCGATTCCTTTGTTATCACAAGCCTTCCGAATTCGGATCCAATCTTCCTCCGGCAGCTCCAGGCCTTGCAACATCGTTCGTTGATCCGAATAACCGGCCTTCTTCTGATAAGCGGCTGTCCTTGTATTGGGAGCGACGAGGCGATCCGCTCGAAAAAGCTGAAACTTAATCGCGTCGGCACCTGCCAGATGAGCGGCTTTCACCAGGCGCAGGGCCAACTCTGCGGAGCCGTTATGGTTCACACCGGCCTCAGCAATGATCATGATGCCGCGATCATCTCCGAGAAAACGGTCACCGATTTGCATCGAATCCCTCCTTTTTTAGGGCAATAGCCAGTTCGCCAATCACTTTTTCCTGTTCCTTCGGTGTGATTTGATTAAAGAAAGGGATTGCCAGCGTGCGTTCCGCCATGGTTTCGCTGACTGGGAAGTTTCCAGGCCGGAAATCAAAACGGGAATAAAAATCATGCTGTAGATGGATGACGGGGAAATACGCCCGGCTTTGAATTCCGTTGCTTCCTAGGTGATGGATTACCCGTTCCCGTTGGATCCCCTGGGGCAGAATGACGATAAAGACAAACCAACTGATCTGGCATGCCTCGGGAATCCGGGGAAGATCGACGGGAACACGGTAGTGGCGGAGCAATTGGATATACCGTTTGGCAACGTCTGCGCGGCGAGCGAGGATCTCTTCCAAGCGCTCCAGCTGAACGAGGCCGAGAGCGGCCTGTAACTCAGACATGCGGTAGTTGTAGCCCACACGATCATGTTGAAGCCACTGGGAACCGGGATCCCGTCCCTGATTGCGCAGGCTTAATGCCAGATCACGGAGACCGGGGTCATCCGTTAACAGCATGCCTCCCTCTCCGGTTGTGATCTGTTTATTCGGATAGAAACCGAACACGGCCGCCTCTCCCCATGTACCGGCAGGCTTTCCTTTCCAGGTGGCTCCGATGGCTTCACAGGCATCTTCGATCATCTTCAGATGGTGGCGGTCCGCGATTTCCCGGATGACATCCATCTCACATACTTGACCAAATAGGTGGACGGGTAGAATGCCGCGGGTACGCGGGGTGATGGCCGCTTCCACCTGAGCGGCATCCAATGTGAGTGTTTCCGGGTTGATGTCGACAAAGACCGGCCGCACCCCTTCATAGAGAAGGCAGTTACCGGAAGCGATGAAACTGTAGGGAGTGGTAATGACTTCATCACCCGGTCCGAGGCCGAGGGCTTTTACCGCCACGTGAAGGGCGCTGGTCCCGCTGTTGAGAGCGACTCCGTAAGCGCGGCCGAAGCGGCGGGCAAACCGGGCTTCAAATTCTGCTGTCCGGGGGCCGAGGCTGAGCACCCCCGATCGCAACACGTTTGTTACCGATTGGATTTCCCGTTCATCGATATCGGGACGGGCTAAGAGAATACGCATCTGATGTGCCTCTCCTTTACGGATCAAATGGTTCGGATTGGACGGGCGGGAACACCGACAGCCACACTTCCGTCTTTCAAATCACGGGTGACGACTGCTCCCGCTCCCACGACGCAATGGGTCCCCACCCGAATTCCTGGGAGAATGATGGCTCCGGCTCCCACCTCGGAGCCGGAGCCCACTTCTGCGGAGCCGGCCAAAACGGCTCCGGGTCCTACGTTGACATAGTGGCCGATGCGACTGTCGTGCTCCAAGACGGCTTGCGTATTAACGATGCAGCCCGTACCTGTTTGGGCTCCGGGATTCAGTACGGCACCGGCCATGACAGCCGTTCCGTCTCCGATGACGGAAGTGGAAGCCAAGGTGCTTCTGTCGTGAATCGCGTGATAGACCGTCCATCCTTTATGAAGCAGAAACTGTATTTTCTCCTTCCGGATCGTCGGATCCCCGATCGCAACATGCCATCCCTTGATGTTAAAAGGAACGGACTCCATCACAGTGGGGTCGTCGGGGAATAGAGGGGAAGGATTCCAGCTGTCATGGGCGGTATTGGCAAAGAAGACCTGACGCCGCGTCGGTTGGACTCGCGTAAGGATGTCCGCCACCACCCGAGCATGCCCTCCAGCGCCGATAATAGCGATCGCCTGCTGGTTCGCTTTCATTACCTCCCCTCCTGTAAAGCCTTAAGGATTACCTTACGCAGACGGATTCCTGAGGAGCCGTCTGCAATCATGGTTTGGGAAAGAAAGGATTTAGCCAGATGTTTCATATGGGTTCGATAATTAGGTTTTTCTATAAAATGACGGAGAGAACGACGGAGTTCCTCTTGATTTCGGATCGTTATTCCGGCATTTGACTGTACTAATAGTGAAGAGGAGTCATTATTCGTATGTTCGTAAAGGTAAGGAAGGGGAGGCTGTAGAATAAACACCCCTTTCCCGAACATGGCTGCTTCCACAGCGGTGTTGGAGCTGATGGTCATCAGTGCGTCCATGTTGGCCAAGCAGTCATACAGGGAGGTGACGGAACGGGAAGGAAGGATGAATGGGGGGTGTCGGCTGATTTCGGAATAATCGGTTTCATCGCTGGGGTGTGGAAGCAGGATGCAAGTGATTGGCAACCCTTCCATCGCGTAAGCGATCCAACGGGTCAGCGTTTGGTTTACCGTTTCCCCGTAGAACTGGCTGGCAAAGACGAGGATTCGATGTTCGGGGGAGATCCCTAACCGTTTTCGAAATTCCGCTTGACTGATGACGGGTTCTAAGCGTTTTCTTTCAAAGCTTACGTTGCCCACTGTGTGAATGCGATGAGCAGGAATCCCCCTGCGACGAAACCACTTTTCGTAGTTAGGACCCCATACGCAAACGTGAGAGGCGCGGATCGGCAATATGGATCGATCGCTTACAAAGACTTGGGGAGCCAGGATGAAGGGAATACCGTAATGCGCGGCTGTAAGCGTAATTGGATACATGGTTTCCGTTTGATCCAATACCGCTCCAATGGAATAGTGATGAATAATCCGTTGATAGGTGTACAGGAGAAGTAATTTATGTCTGATTCGAGAACGAAGCCAATGATGGAAAGAAGGATCGCGAAAAAGCAGGTGGTGTTGATTTTCTGCAACCAAATCCTCCGTTATCTTCCAAATAGCGAGTAGTTTTTTCTTTATCGAATCGGGTTGCATCCAGTCAGTCAGGTGACAAATCTGACAGTGATCGGGGATTTGGTGAGAAAGCTTCTCTGCATCCCTCACTCCATTGACTATAAGTATCACGGATTGATCTTTCAGGTATTCTTCGATAAAGGGAAGAAAGGATGGAGAAGTCAGGATGGAACGACGATCAGAGTTGTTCGACCCATCAACGAGAGGCTGGGGCAGGCGGCCTAATTCTCTCTGAACGTCGCGGACGGTGTAAAACCGATGCGATTCCGCCAGTTTCGCCGTGACCTCCGGATCGTTTTTATACTTGTCGACGTAGGGACGGATCCATTGATGAAACTCCCGCTGCATCATGGGGGGCAGCGATAATCCGTCAGCGGTCAGCGAACGAAAGTGATGAAAAAAATCCAGTGTCCAGCCGTAACGAAGGACATTGTGGCCGTTTAATGTCTCTTGACCGTACATCATAAATTCCCTTCTTTCTTTAAGGTGGAATGATCTTGGAATCGATGTGACAGGATTGGCGGTGTTCGACCACACCTGCTCGTTCTCTTTACTGTCGTCCCTTCTTTAAGGCTTGAAGAATCACCTTGCGCAGACGGTTTCCTGCGAAACCGTCTAGGACCACGGTTTGGGATCGAAAGGATCTTGCCAGGCGTTCCATCTGGGATCGAAAAGCTGGTTTTTTTACAAAATGATGGAGGTGACGTCGGAGTTCCTGTTTATTTCGGCTCGTTACACCGGCATGTAATCGTGTTAAGAGTGTATAGGAATCATTGTTTGTCAGTTCGTAATGATAGGGAAGGGGAGGCTGAAGAATAAACACCCCTTTATCGTACATGGCCGCTTCGATGGCGGTGATGGAGCTGATGGTCATCAGTGCGTCCATGTTGGCTAGGCAGTCGTACAGGGAGGTGACGGAACGGGAAGGAAGGATGAATGGGGAATGCCGGCTGATTTCGGAGTAGTCGGTTTCATCGCTGGGGTGTGGTAGCAGAAGGCAAGTGATCGGCAAGCCTTTTACAGCATAAGCGATCCAACGGGTCAGCATTTGGTTTACCGTTTCCCCGTAAAACTGGCTGGTAAAAACGAGAATTCGGTGATTCGGGGCGATCCCCAATCGTTTTCGAAATTCCGCTTGGCTGATGACGGGTTCCGAACGCTTACTTTCAAAGCTCACATTGCCCACGGTGTAAATCCGATGAGCAGGGATCCCCCTCCGCTGAAAAAACTTTTTGTAGTTCGGTCCCCATACGCAAATGTGAGAAGCACGGGTGGGCAATACAGATCGGTCGGTTACAAAGACTTGGGGAGCCAGGATGAAGGGAATGTCATATCGGGCGGTTATAAGCGTAAGTGGATAGATCGTTTCCGTTTGCTCCAACACCGCTCCAATCGAATAGTGATGGATCATCCGTTGATAGGCGTGGAGGAGGAGCAGTTTGTGACCGATTCGGGAACGAAGCCAACCAAGGAAAACAGGACTACCAAAAAGAAGGTGGTTTTGATTTTTTGCAACTAAATCCTCTGCTGCCTTCCATAGAGCCCGTTTTTTCTCCATCACTTGATCGGGCTGCAGCCAGTCGGTCAGACGACAAACCTGACAGTTTTTTGGGATTTGGTGCTGTGAGAGCTTTTCTGCATCCTTTTTTCCATTGACTACAAGGATGACAGATTGATCTTTCAGGTATTCTTCGATAAAGGGAAAAAAGGATGGAGAAGTCAAGATGGAACGACGGTCGGTGTGGTGTGATTTGTCAACGAGAGGCTGAGGCAGGAGGCTCAACCCTCTCTGAACGTCGCGGACAGTGTAAAACCGATGCGATTTTGCCAGTTTTGCCACTACATCCGGATCGTTCCTATACTTGTCGACGTAGGGGCGGATCCATTGATGAAACTCCCGCTGCATCATGGGAGGGAGCGATAGTCCGTCTGCGGTCAGCGTTCGAAAGTGATGAAAAAAATCCTGTGTCCAGCCGTAACGAAGGACATTGTGTCCGTTTAATGTCTCTTGACCGTACATCATGGATTCCCTTCTTTCCGGAGAGGTGGAACCATCTTGGTGTAGATCGTTTGACAGGATTGGCAGTGTTCGTCGATTTTCGGAAGTAGATCCTCTTCTTTGAAAAGGAAGGAAGCGGTCAGACGGTAGAGGCCCGGCTTAAATTGGCGATCCCGCTCGTCGGATAGGAGAACCGAAGTCCAATCGTCCTGTCCGGGCCATTGCACCTTCAATTTTTCCAGCGGACAAAGAAGAAGCCGCCGTTTTGCCGTTCGCAGATCAATCGACCATCGCCCCGGTGCCGCCCAATCGGCGTGATAGGAAAACAAAGCTCCCCGCTCAGTTTTTCCCGCTCCTGCAAACTGTGCGGCGGAAGGATGCCACGGGAGCGAGCCCGAGGAAAAAGTGTGCAGGCGGCTGGGGAATCCTCCGAGGTAAAAGGCGAGGTCAATCACATGGCTGGAATTGGCCAAAAGCCAATTCTGTTTGACGGTCTCCGGGAGGGAGGAGGTAGCGACAGCCTGGCTTCTCTCGGTAAACTCGAAGTGAAAGGATTGTAGGCCGCCATCCGCCTCGATCCATTCCCGGGCTTTTTGAACGGATGCGTAAAAACGGCGGTTATACGCAATGAAAACACGGGCGATGTGCTTCCCACTCTCCTTTTTTACTTGAATCAATTCACTCGTATTCAATCCCCCCGGCTTCTCCACGAGAATATGCCGGACGTTATGACGGATTAACTGAATGGTTGCATCCGCCAACGCTTCAATCCCGGTACAGACAATGGCTGCGGCCGGTCGTGTTTTGGTTTTTTTTAGATAGGAGGATAGTCCCCCTTCGATGACGGACGCCCCTGTCTTTTGACGGAAGGCTTCCGCTGAGGAGGCTCCCCTCCCCACCGTCTGAAAAGGGACTCCCATCGCTTGCAGTACCTTGGCGTACTCGACCGCCATTCTCCCACTTCCCACCAAGAGACAGGAATTTATGTGATCGGACATACGGATCCCCCCTTTTTGGTCACTTGGGAATGGTGCTCTCCCAACACCCGTAATAGAGGAAGGTGAAGACGGAGGGATTCTTCAAAAGTGGGGAGGTCGGAACGGCCATTGGTTAGAATGTCCTTTACGATCCGGCTCGTCAGTTGGCTTTGAAGCAGAACCGGATAGTCCTTTCGTTCCCAGCGCCATCCCGTTCTCTCATCCGCCAACCACACGTATCCTTCCAGCGGGTGAACGGCGCATCGGAGGATGTCGCTGTCAAGAAAGAGGGTCAGAGGGGTCCCTTCGCGGTCATAGGAAGTGATCGTGATGGAACCATTGGAAGACCTTCCCCGCAGGGTACCTGTAAACTCGACAAATCCGGGTCGTTTGGCGGGATGGACGACAGGATCCAAATCTTCTGCAAAAAGCTGTTCAATCGGATGTTTAGTCAAATAGGCGAAAAGATCCAAGTGGTGGATGGAATTACTCCCCAATCCGAGCCGTGTCCCGCTCGCATGGTACGTTACACGGGAAGCAAGGCGCATCTTTTCCTTTAAGTGCCGGAAAAAGGGATGAAGGCGCATGGGGCAATTGACCCAAGTCTGAACTTTTTTTTCTTGGATAAGCCGTTGGACAGCCGAGAAAGAATCCGCATCTTGAAAGACCACTTTTTCCAAAATGAGAAAGGGAATCCGTCTGCCGCGCAGTAGTTCTTCCACGGCGAACCGCCTCACATCGGCGGTGGTGGCGACAATCACCAGATCGAGGGCATCGGGAAGGTCATGGATGTTTTGGCAGCAGACCAGGCGTGAACACCCAGAGGTCGTTTTTTGAACGATTTCTTTTGCTTGAATCAGTGCGGAAGAGAAAGGTTCAACCGCGTAAACGATCAGTTGCATCTCCGACCTGGCCAAGGATTCCAGGTGTCTTCTTCCAATCTGTCCGGTTCCGACGATTGCAACGCTCTTGGTTACCATGCGCTGAATCCCCCATCTACCACGATGTTTTGACCGGTAATATAACGGGAGGCATCCGATGCTAGAAAGAGGAGAGCACCGACGATCTCTTCCGGTTGCGCCATTCGGCCGAGCGGTGTTCTTTTGGCATACTGACGCTTAAACGATTCATTTTGGCCGCTTTCCACTCCCCCAGGAGTCAACATGTTGACCCGAATCCCGTAACGGGCCCATTGCGTGGCCAGATTGCGTGTCAGTCCCCAGACAGCCGCCTTTGATGCGGCATAGACGGTCGGAGTGCTGATCGCTCTCCCCATATATCGGGATGACCGATAAAGGCTGGGATCCGGGCCCAACATTCCATAGATCGAGGAGGTTTGAATGACCGATCCGGGAGTTTGATTGTGAATCATCCGCTTTCCTATGCTTTGAGCGACATAAAACATGGCATCCAGGTTTACCGCCATCACTTGGCGCCAGATTGTGGGGGAAAACTTCTCAAATGAAGTATAGAACGCATCTGGGTTATCCGTCTTCGTGGCTGCATTGTTGTGGAGAATCTGGATGGGTCCCAATTCTGTGGATGCTTTCTGGATCATTTCTTCCACTCGATCAGGGGACGATAAATCGCATCCGTACCCTTTGGAACGAATTCCGTATCTCATTTCCAATTCTCGTGCGAATCGGGAACAGGTGTTTTGATCCAAGTCGACGACGGCAATATCCGCTCCGAATTCAGCCAACCCCTGACAGAAATGACGCCCCAGAATACCCAGCGCTCCGGTGACAAGGGCGGTTTTTCCTTTTAGTTGAAATTGCTCCTTATAGCCGGATTTCATCCATTTTCACCTCTCTTTTTTGCTGGATGGATGTTCGGCCCGCGATCAGGATCTTCATGGCTTCCAGGGTTTCCGAGGGAGGGATGGAAGGGATTCCGGTTTGGATCGATTGGAAAAAGTGCCACAACATTCTTCGAAACATCGTGAAGCGATCCCGAATCTCCAAATCCAGTCTTCCTTCGGCACCCCAAATCTGCAGAGAATAAAAGGGAGTCGAGTCTCCAAGTGTATCGATATGAAAAAGGGATCCATCCGACAAGGATACGGCTACGGATGTATGAGCCGCTCTAAGGGCATATACGCTTAAAGCGGGGGCGGATAACAGAGGGGAGGCCAGGTCGATTAAGTGAATACCATAATGTTCCCATGAATGAACGATGGTGCCGCGGATTAACCTTAAAGCCCCCAGTGATTTTGGGTTTCTACGCAGGGAGTCCATTTCCGGGGCATAGCGCATTCCCGAACAAGACATTAATTTTCCCGATTCCAAGTAGGGACGCAGTTGTCTTAATTCTTCTATGTCAACAGATAAGGGTTTGTCGATGAAGACAGGGAGCCCCGCTTTGAGAAACGGGAGAGCAAGGGGAAGACGGGAGCCGAGGTCGTCCCGGGCAATAATAACCGCATCCACTTCACCGAGCATTTCCACGGGCCGGGCGACGGGGTGCGAAATATGACACGCTTGACAGAGAAGGCGGGTCATCCGTTGATCCTGGGTCCACGCGTGAGTGACCCGGACGTTTCCTATGCCAAAATCGGCTGGATCCCGCACCTTTAAATACTGATGAATAACCTTCCATCCTGCTTGAACCATGGGAGCGGGCTCATATCCGTTGAGGATGGCGGAATATGAAAAAGGGTGCCCGTTTCCTGGAGAAAGTCCGATGATACCAACGCGGGTCACCATATGGACCAGCCGCCGTCGACGGAAAGATGTTGGCCGGTCATATAACTGGACGCGTCGGAACACATCAGGGCGACGGCTCCTTTTAGTTCTTCGGGTTGCCCGATCCGACCGAGGGGATTTCTTTCTGCCAGACGCTGCATAAAAACTTTGTCCTGTTGTGCTTCCGGGTGGGGGAATGGACCAGGGCTGAGACAATTGACTCGTATTCCGTAGGGGGATAGAAAGCTGGCCATGTATTTGGATAATTGAATGACACCGGCTTTAGCTGCTCCGTAGCCGGGGGGATTGACATGCTGGTTTCCTTGATACAACCGGTAATCCGGTGCGACGTGCCCATACATGGATGTGATGTTGAGAATGACCCCTCGTTTTTTTTTCAATCCGGGTATGGCATGTCGGACACAGCGGAATACCGAGGTTAGACTCATCTCCAGATCATGGCGCCAACTCTCCTCTGTTGCGGATTCCAAGGAACTTTTCCTTCCGGACCAGGCATTATTAACGAGAATATCTAATCCGCTCGTTTGTTGATGGATGGTTTCAAAAGCCAATTGGACGGAGTGTGGGTCGATCAGGTCGATTTTTAATGGAGTGGCCTGGATGGATGGAAAACGACGCCGTAATTTTTCGCACCATTCCCGGCACTTTTGCAGGTTTCGGCTGGCGATGATCACATCCGCTCCAAGTTCCGCCAGCGTTTCAGAAATAGAAGATCCGAGGTATCCGGCTCCTCCCGTGACAAGTGCCGTTTTGCCGGTTAAGGATAACTGCTCCTGTAATGTTTTCATAGGTTTCTCTCCTTGAGGAGGGTTTCCGCGATCAGCAGGTCCCGGGTTTCATTGATGTCGATGGAACGCTCCGAAGGGATGACCAGTGCCCCGATGTTTCCGAAAAAGACGGATTTCGCCTGGTTGTCGAGACGATTGGTTACAAAGCAATAGACGGTCCCATCCATTTGATAGACGGGTTCCAACTGTTGCTGGGGAACCCATGGTTGTGCTTCCGGGACGAAGACGGATGGCTTACTCATCTGGATCCTCCACGTTTTATAAGGGTGAATATCGGCCTTTTTGAAGGTGGCGACGGAATCAAAGGCTGATGGATCATTGTGAAGCATCTTAAGGCAACGCTGGATGTCTTTCGGTCTTCGCAGTGGATTGGTAGGTTCCAGGTAGACGGTGTATTTCGGAATGTTTCCTTCTTTGCGCCAACGCTCCAGCAGGTCCCGTATGACATCCACAGGCAGGGAATCGTCTTGAGCAAGATGAACGGGACGCTTCATCACTTTGGCGCCGTATTGATAAGCGGTATCGGCGATTTGATCATGATCGGTGGAAACAATCACCCGATCGATCTCCGGGGTGGCAAGAGCGGTTTCAATCGTCCAAGCGATCAGGGGCTTTCCAGCCAGCGGCACTATGTTTTTCAGAGGAATTCGTTTACTGCCTCCACGTGCAGGAATAACGGCAAATACTGTATTTCCATCGATCATTCGTTGATCCACCCCCTTTGGGAGAGGGTGTCACAAGATTTCAGCAGTTCATCGATCTCATGGGCAGAAATCCGTTTCACTCGGTCTGAGCGATACGAGTGCAAGCGGACACGGCGAAATCCGGGATATTTCCGGGAAAGACCTTCGGGAGGGATCAGATACAATTGATCGTTTTCCAGCGTTTTTTCCATCTCATGATCAAACATCAGTTCTTCATATAACTTCTCTCCTAGGCGGGCACCGGTAATCCGAATGAGCGGATCTTGATATTGGTGCAGGCGACAGTAACGACGGATGGATTGCACGAGGTCATCTATCGATAAGGCCTTCATTTTAAAGATGAAGGTTTCCCCCCCTTGAGAGTAAGCGAGAGCGAGAATGGTAAGTTGAACGGCCTCCGAGATACTCATAAAGAAGCGTGTCATACGCAGATCCGTTATGGTTAACTCCTGCTGAAGCCGGGCTTGAGTAAGTAAGAGGGGAATAACCGAACCTCTGGAGCCGATCACGTTGCCGAAACGGACGGAACAGAAATGGGTACAGGGGTTGTTGTTGGCCTGATAAAACATCCTCTCGCTCACCAATTTGCTGGCTCCGAGAACACTGGTGGGAAAGACTACCTTATCTGTGCTGATGTTTACGACTTTTTTCACCCTGTTTTGTATACAAGCTTCGATCAAGTTGTACGCACCGATGATATTGGTACAAGTGGCCTCCATCGGCTGCTGTTCACAAGCGGGAACCTGTTTTTGTGCCGCTAAGTTAAAAACAAGGTCGATATCCCGTGTGATAGACTGAACAGCCCGAGCATCACGGATGTCTCCTAAATAAAAACCAAGGCAAGCATGATCTTGAAAAAGGTTTTTCATATGGTGATGCTTATTCTCATCACGACTGAAAACAACGATTTGGGAGGGATTATAAGTGAGGAGGCGCTGGACGACCGCTGAACCGATGGATCCAGTCCCTCCCGTTACGAGGATTCGCTTGTCGCGAAAAAGCCGATCGATCTGAGATGAGTTTTTCATTTTAGTTTATCTCCTTACTCCCATTACTAGTTTCAATATATGTGGGATTGATAGGAATGGACCGGCACTGCCCTATTTTTTAAGGAACCAAGCGGGAGTCTAGCAAACAGCTCTTATTATCTTCCATTCATTCAAAGGTCTTCACACGCTTTCTTATCACTAAAAAAGCATGCCGATAAAAATCGGCATGCTTTTTTTAGTAGTAATAGGAATGGACTTCTTCGTCAGGAGCGGGTTGTTTCCCCATGATACGTGCTAACACCGGCGGGTTGATATTGCCTCCGCTGACGATGACGCCGACCCTGTAAGCATCTTCCGGCAGCTTTCCGCTCATTAAAGCGGCGAGGGGAACCGCGCTGGAAAGTTCGATCACCAGCTTCAGCCGCAGGAAGACCCAGCGCAAGGCTTCCCAGATTTCCTCTTCTGTGACCGTGATCACGGACTCTACAAGGGATTGGATGATTGGGAAAGTCATCGATCCTGGAATGGTGTTGCGGAGGCTGTCGGCGATGGTGTAAAGAGAAGGTTCCTTTTTTGGGTCCCGAAAAAGGAAAACAATCCCTGGCATCGAAACTTATATCAGAAGGTGACGGAATATAGGCGATTATGTCGAACCGACCCTTCATTTGGGAGGAATGCAAACAATCATGGAAACGGAACAACGGTGTTGTGTGGTGGGTTTGGGTTATATCGGCCTTCCTACGGCTGCCGTCTTTGCAGACCGGGGCTGGAAGGTGATCGGGGCGGATGTGGATCCCCACGTGGTGGCCGTGGTAAATGACGGACGGGTACACATCGAGGAGCCGGGATTGGCGGAACTGCTCCAGCGGCAGGTGAAGCGCGGGCGGCTGCAAGCCGCTCTGGCACCAGAGCCGGCCGATGTCTTTATCATCGCCGTACCGACACCCATCCATCCGGATCAACGGGCCAATCTGGATTATGTGGAGGAGGCCGTTCACAGTCTGCTGCCGGTTTTGTCACCGGGAAATATGGTGATCGTGGAGTCGACGGTTCCGCCTCGGACGATGGATGACCGGGTGGCACCGATCTTAACGGCTGCCGGGTGGCGGATCGGAGAGGATCTGTATCTGGCCCACTGCCCGGAACGGGTTCTGCCCGGACGGATTCTGCATGAGCTCAGCCATAATCATCGCATCGTGGGAGGAGTGGATCCGGTTTCAACGAAGAAGGCGGCCCGTGTTTATCGGACAGTGGTTCAAGGAGAGGTGATGGAGACGGAAGCCATTACCGCTGAGATGACCAAGCTGATGGAGAATACCTACCGGGATGTGAACATTGCACTGGCCAATGAGCTGGTGCGTGTATCCGATCGTTTGGGAATCGATGCCTGGGAAGTGATTCGTCTGGCCAACCAACATCCGCGGGTGAATCTGCACCAACCCGGTCCCGGTGTGGGTGGACACTGCTTGGCTGTCGATCCTTACTTCATTACGGAAAAGGCCCCCGATGAGGCCCTCTTGATTCGCACCGCCCGAAAGATCAACAGCAGCATGCCAGCCTATGTTGCGAACTGGGTAAAGGAAATGGTAAAGGGAAGGACTGCGCCCAAGGTGGCGCTGTTCGGACTGGCGTATAAGGGAAATGTGGACGATATCCGAGAGAGTCCCGCTCTTGCGGTGTGGGAAGAGCTGTCACGGGATAAGGAGTTGCAGGTAGTTGTACACGATCCCTTTGTGGAAGAGGAAAAAGTGGCCATTCCCCTGATGGAGGCGGATGAAGCGATGCAAGATGCGGACTGCCTCGTCATTTTGACCGATCATGAACCGTTTAAATATCTGGAGGGAAATCGGATCGCCGAACGGATGCGTACGCCATGGATCCTCGACACCAAAGGAATTTTGCAAACCGATCATCCCCAATTGGTGATTCAACGTTTGGGAACGCCGCGGGCTGTGGTTTCTCCGGTTGGATCCGCTCATTAAAGTCTATCATTTATCTTTTATCACGGTTGGAATATATCGAAATCCCCCGTCACCGGGGGATTTCGTGTGAGCGGGAAATCGGTATCGTAAGATAGAATAAGAGAGGAACAGGGTATAGATTGGTGGACATCTTATGAAGTTTACGGATCGGAGGTCTCAGATTTGAAACAGGTGCAAACCATCCAGTCGGAAGACCACCTGCAGCCGCGCATCGCCGAAGTGATCAAACAAGTGGAACGTGTCATGGTCGGGAAACGGGAAACGATCCAGCTGTGTCTCGTGGCACTGTTGTGCCGGGGGCATGTGCTGTTAGAAGATGTACCGGGTGTGGGTAAAACGATGCTGGTGAAGGCGCTGGCCAAATCGGTGGGTTGCCGCTTTCGCAGAATTCAGTTCACTCCCGATCTTCTGCCCTCGGATGTCACGGGATTCTCGATCTATAATCAAAAAACGCATCAATTTGAATTCCGTCCGGGACCCGTTATGTCTCATGTGGTGTTGGCTGACGAAATCAACCGGACTTCCCCTAAAACCCAGTCCGCATTATTGGAGGCTTTGGAGGAGGGAAGCGTTACCGTGGACGGGGACACATATGAGTTGGAACAGCCTTTTTTCGTGATGGCAACCCAAAATCCAATTGAGTACGAGGGAACGTTTCCTCTTCCAGAAGCTCAGTTGGACCGGTTTCTGCTAAAACTCAGCTTGGGATATCCGAGTGCCGTGGAGGAAGCGGAAGTGCTGGCCCGGATCCGCCATTATCATCCTATTGAAGATGTGACCGAAGCCATCTCCCGAAAGGAATTGCTGGAACTGCAAAGGGACGTGCGGCAAGTGCATGTGGATGACTCCGTCGCTGATTATATTGTGGAAGTGGTACAGGCGACCCGCACTCCGGATGAAGTATATCTGGGAGCCAGCCCCCGGGGATCGATCGCCCTGTTCCGGACCGCCCAGGCTTGGGCGTTTATCCAGGGGCGAACGTACGTCATTCCCGATGATGTGAAAAAACTGACTCCCCTCACTTTGGGCCATCGCATCATTCTCAATTCCGAAGCGCGATTAAGCGGGTTTCACGTAGAGGGGTTGCTAAAACGAATCCTGTCGCGGGTGCCGGTGCCGGTCCTGCCGCAGGAAAGCAAAGGGTGATTGGCGTTGAAGCGATTTCAGGGGGTCCTCGTCCTTACCCTGTTAACGGCAGCCGCCTATGCTTTTGCCCGTTTTCAAGGAGGGCATGTGCCTTGGTTCCTTTTTTACGCATCCCTGGTGATCACCGGTTATGTGTGGTTCGTCCAGCAGTTTACCCTGTCTGGTGCGGAAATCACCCGTACCCTGTCCGCCAATCAAATCACGCAGGGGGAGCAATTGCGAATCCTGGTTTCTTACCGGTTGCGTAAGCCGTCTCCTCTTTCCTGGCTGATCATCCGTCACTATGGGGAAGCAGCCGCTTTTCTGGAAGAAGACAGACAGGTGGACTTTCCAGGCTGGAAACGACAAGGACGGGGGGAGGTGGTGACATACCGCCTGCCCCGGGGGCGGCATCGTTTTGACGGAGTGGAAGTCTCATCGGGGGATCTGTTCGGGTTTGTGGAAAAGAAGCGGATCCTGGACAAACGGGAAGAAGTGTTGGTCTTTCCGCGGATTCATCCCATCCGGTTCTGGTCGGCGATCCATGAGCGCAAGGCCGGCCGGTCCTTATCCACTCCCCGGATCAGCGAGGATGTGACCGCTGTCGTAGGTGTACGCGATTATACCAACCGGGACCGTCTCAGCCGCATCCATTGGAAAGCGTCCGCCCGTGGTCAGGGACTAAAAGTGAAGGAGTTTGAACAGCAGGTTACTCACGATTTGCTGTTTGTATTGGACTGTTGTATGGAAGAGGGGAGCCCCGATCCTGATCAATCTGTCCGGTTTGAGCGTGCTGTCAGCCTGACCGCATCCCTGATCCACCACGCCATGGAGCGGCGTCTCATCGCCGGGTTGCTCACCAATGGGCATACGCCCTGCAGTTTACCGATGGGACGGGGACAGGAGCATCTGTTGCGATTACTTCGTCATTTGGCTGAAGTGCGGGCGGATGGGTCTTTCCCACTGGACGAAGTGGTGGCCCAGCAAGTTTCCCGTCTCTCCAGAGGAGCAAAAGTTGTCTTAATAAGTACCCGTCTAGGTGAAGATGCACGCAAAGCCGTGGCCCACCTTTCTCATTTCCGCATGCAAGTGGAGTATTGCTGGATCAACACGGAGGAACCTCCGACGACGGCGGAAACAGCCTGTTACACACAATTGCGCCAATGGGGTGTTCATTGTGTTCCGGTGCCTCATGACGGCTTTAACGAGATTTTCAGGGGAGGTGGCTCCCATGGCGGAAAACATATGGCAAACCAGTAATCCTCCATCCCGGGGACGGGGATGGGGATTATCCGTTCTGGTCACGCTGTTGGTCTGGGAATGCTTGCTCCCCTTTTCGGAAATCGAGGGTACCGACCGAGTGGATGTGTTTTTTTTGGCTTTCCTGTTGTTGTTGATTTTACAGCTTTTGTTTCAGTCCGCTTGGGTGCGCTTGCCCCTGTCCGCCCTTGTGCTGGGGGGGATGTTGTATGTCGCCCACTTTGCCAAGCAATACCCGTTTCTGGACTGGATATGGCTGCAGGAGTGGATGACGGATGTGGCACAAGGTTGGTCCGTGTGGTGGGGGGAACAAGGGTGGATCGGCCCTCCGTCCTTTCATACCTTTTGGTTTCTCCTCAGTCTATGGGGGCTGTCGATCCTGTTTCGTATTTGGGCATTGGAGCGGGGAAGGATCTTCCCCTTTATAATCGGGGCGGTGATCGCACTCTCCATTTTGGACAGCTTCACTCCATATGACGCCAGTAGCGCCATCCTGCGTGTGTTTGTTTACAGTTTTGTAGCCTTGGCTTGGCTGCGTCTGTCTCAATTGAGGGAACAATCGGCAGGAGAGCCTCCCCCTGCCAGAGGTTGGACCCTTTTGGCTGCTCTGCTCATTTTATCAGCGGTGGGGACGGGCTGGATGGCACCCAAACCGGAAGCCAGTTGGCCCAATCCGGCTGCCTGGATCCAGAGTGGGGATGAGCGGGCCGGGGGAGGACCCGGATTTCGCCGGATCGGTTACAGCCGGGATGACAGCCGCTTGGGCGGTTCGCTGCTGATGAACGAGGATGTGGTGATAGAAGCATTTCTGGAAACCCCTTATTATTGGCGGGGAGAGTCCCGTGATCTATATACGGGAAAGGGATGGCAAAACACCTTGCAGCCCGAGGACCAATGGGTGTTTCCGGAGAACGGCGGGGAAAACGAGGATGGATACGAGTCGGTAAAAATCGATTCACAGCTTTTTCAGAACGTATCCAGTGATGAAAATCGGGTGTTCAGCCTTTCCCAAAGGGGCTACCCGGTCCTGTTTACGCCTGGTCAATTAAAGCGAATCCATTTTCTTGAGCCGGCTGCCATGTTGTTGCCACAACCGGAGCATGGCGGCTTTATCACAGCCCAGCATGTTTCTCTCGAACGGTATGGCATAGAGGCAAAAATCCCCCGCATCAATGAAGAGGATCTGAGGGGGACCGGCGGGGATTACCCCCGGGAGATTACCGATATCTATCTTCAACTTCCGGACTCTTTGCCGGATCGGGTACGGGAATTGGCCCGGGAAGTGGGCGGTGGAGAGGATAACCCCTACGATGCGGTTAAAGCAGTGGAGGGCTTCTTACGCAGGGAAGGCGGCTACACCTATGAATTGGATGAGGTGCCGATTCCGGGGGATGGGGATGATTTCGTCGATCAGTTTTTGTTTGACTCAAAACAGGGATACTGTGACCATTTTTCCACTTCGATGGTGGTCATGCTGCGCAGCCTGGATATCCCGGCCCGTTGGGTAAAAGGATTTGCGCCTGGAAATTCGGAACGGGTGAGCGATGACAAGGTATTGAAAGCCTATGATACAGAAGAGCTCTACCAGGTAAATGTGAAAAACAGCAATGCCCACTCCTGGGTGGAGGTTTACTTTGAGGATCGCGGTTGGATTCCTTTCGAACCGACCCCCGGTTTTTCCAATCCCACACCGATCGATTGGGATGTGGATTCTGCGGATGATGGGACGGACAGCGGGGTGAACGATACCGATACTACTGTCGGCGGCTCCGATTCCCGGGATCCGCAGCTGGAGCAAGATCCGAATCAATCAGAAGGAGCGGACGCCTCTGAAGGGGCACTCCGTTGGCAACCCTGGGCATGGGGTGCCGGACTGATGTTATCCGCTATGGGCTTTTTCATATGGTTTCTTCGTTATCGCTTACTCTGGTGGTGGTACCAACGATCGCCGTCCTCTGACGATTCGATCTTCCGTGCCTATCGTTCCTTGTTACGTTGGTTGTCTTGGTACCAGGGTCCCCGCCGTCCGCATCAAACCCTGCGGGAGTATGTACTGGAGCGGGATTGGCTCAGCCAGCCTTCGGATGAATTAAGGGAGCTCACCTGTGCCTATGAGGAATCCCGCTACGGCAAAGGGGAGCCGGGGCTAAAGGAACGAACCTGGCAGCTTTGGAAACGGGTGATGGAGCAATTCCGTCCTTCATAACGGGGACTGGGGTTGGAGAAGCTGAAAAGAGGAGAAGGTGGATCGATTCATCAGTAATAAATGGTACAGAGCCCTGCTCCTTTTCCGGCTTGACCTTCCAACAATGCGGCTGGTATGATGATAGGCGTTGACAGACCGCGATTGGAAAAAGATTAATGACGGTCGATCTGTCTCGTATATATTCAGGAATATGGCCTGAACGTTTCTACCCTGCCACCGTAAATGGCCGGACTACGAGCTTATGGGTCACCGGTGTCGTGATCTCTTGTCAGACCTGTCTGGGATATCCATTTTTGCTGGAATGAAGAGGGGTGGCCAAACCCGCTTCATCGATGGATTCAGACATGTCCCGGAGGAAACGGTGGACCGGAGTCTTGTATTGCCGGCAGTGCGGTGTGCAAGGTCCGGTCTTTTCCATATTTCTGAATGTGAAAGTGGGGAAGGTTGATGGACAAACCAATGGATGAACGCGTGGTCGTATTGGATTTCGGGGGGCAGTACAACCAGTTGATCGCCCGTCGGATCCGGGATTTGGGGGTTTTCAGTGAACTGGTTCCGTATCATGTCTCTGCGGACAAGCTGCAGGAGATGGCACCTGCGGGTATTGTTTTCTCCGGGGGACCCGCCAGTGTCTACGGAGAAGGAGCCCCAAAATGTGATCCTGCCATCTTTGATTTGAGGATTCCCATTTTGGGAATTTGCTATGGCATGCAGCTGATCTCCGCACACTATGGGGCGGAAGTGGACCGGGCAGGTAAACGGGAGTACGGGAAAGCGGAAGTGGAAGTGGTATCCGACTCGACACTTTTTTCCGGTATGGACCGCAAACAGTCTGTATGGATGAGCCACAGTGATGTGGTGACCGCTCCGCCTGCCGGTTTTCAAGTGGACGGTAAAACCGCTTCGGCACCGGTGGCCGCGATGAGCGATCCGGATCGCAAAGTGTACGCCGTCCAGTTTCATCCTGAGGTGAGACACACCGTGGAAGGGAATACCATGATCCAGCGTTTCCTTTATGATGTATGTGGCTGTGAAGGAAACTGGAGCATGGAGACCTTTATCGATGACACCGTAGATGAGTTGAAACGCCACGTTGGGGATAAGCGTGTACTGTGTGCCCTGTCCGGGGGGGTGGATTCGTCTGTCGTGGCCGCCTTGATTCACCGGGCGATCGGGGATCAGCTCACCTGCGTCTTTGTGGACCACGGCTTGCTGCGCAAAGGGGAAGCGGACAGCGTGATGCGAACCTTCTCCGATCACTTCCAGATGAATGTGGTCAAAGTGGACGCTCAGGAGCGTTTTTTGACCAAGTTGAAGGGTGTCACCGATCCGGAACAAAAGCGGAAGATCATTGGCAATGAGTTTATCCGAGTGTTCGAGGAAGAACAGAAAAAACTGGGTCACCATCAATTTCTGGGACAAGGGACCCTTTATACCGACATTATCGAGTCGGGGACGGAGACGGCCCAGACGATCAAGTCCCACCATAATGTAGGCGGCTTGCCTGAGGACATGCAAATGGACCTGGTGGAACCGGTCAATACCTTGTTTAAGGATGAAGTACGGAAAGTAGGCGAAGAGTTGGGCCTGCCCCGGGAAATTGTTTGGCGTCAACCCTTCCCCGGTCCGGGTCTTGGAATCCGGGTGATTGGAGAGGTAACCGAGGAGAAATTGGTGATCGTTCGTGAATCGGATGCCATCTTGCGCGACGAGATTGCAAAGGCGGGATTGGATCGCGAGATTTGGCAATACTTCACCGCACTTCCCGACTTTAAGAGCGTGGGAGTAATGGGAGATGCCCGCACATACGCCTATACGGTCGGCATCCGTGCGGTCACTTCCATCGACGGCATGACCGCCGATTGGGCTCGCATTCCCAATGAAGTGTTGGAAAAAATATCGAATCGCATCATTAATGAAGTGGATGGAGTCAACCGGGTGGTGTACGACATCACATCTAAACCGCCTGCCACCATTGAGTGGGAGTGACGAAGGAGCTTTCAAGATGGATCAATCGATATTGGCCCGATTCTTCCGCTTTGGTGAAAACAAGACCCATTTGCGTACGGAGATCTTGGCCGGAGCCACCACTTTCCTGACCATGGCTTATATATTGCTGGTCAATCCCTTTCTGTTGGGCCACGAAGCCGGAATGGATTTTGGTGCGGTCTTTGTGGCCACTGCGTTGGCAGCTGCGATCGGGAGCCTGTTGATGGGCGTGTTGGCCAATTATCCAATCGCGTTGGCACCAGGGATGGGGCTGAATGCATATTTCACCTATACCGTGGTGCTGGGTATGGGAGTGCCTTGGCAGACCGCTTTGGGTGCAGTCTTTATCTCCGGGGTGGTTTTCCTCATCCTGACGGTGACCAAGCTGCGGGAAGCGATTATCAATGCGATTCCTAGAGGATTAAAACATGCGGTGTCCGCCGGGATTGGTTTGTTCATCGCGTTTATTGGACTAAAAAATGCGGAGTTAATCGTGGCCAGTGAGGCCACCACGGTTGCGCTCAACGAAAACCTGATGCAGCCGGGTCCGCTGTTAACTTTGTTCGGTTTGGTTTTGACCCTGTTGTTGATGATCCGTGGATGGAAGGGTGCCGTGTTTTTCGGGATGATCGGTACCGCTGTCGTGGGGATGTTCACGGGGGTGGTGGATTTGCCCGATCGCTTTTTTTCTGCTCCGCCAAGTGTGGCGCCTACTTTGATGCAGATGGATATCCTGGGGGCATTAGAACTTGGATTCTTTGCGATCATCTTTGCCTTCATTTTCGTGGATCTCTTTGACACGGCAGGGACACTGGTGGGAGTGACCAACCAGGCCGGTTTGATGAAGGACAACAAGCTGCCCCGTGCGGGTCGTGCCTTAACGGCCGACTCCGTCGCCACCATGTCCGGAGCGGCTCTGGGAACCTCCACCGTTACGTCCTACATTGAATCCTCCGCCGGTGTGGCTTCCGGCGGCCGGACTGGGATGACCGCGGTGACGGTGGCCGGATTATTCCTGTTGTCCATCTTTTTCTTTCCGCTGGTAAAGACTTTTGCCTCGGTTGCAGCCATCACCTCGCCAGCCTTGATCATCGTCGGTGTTCTGATGGCTTCCAGCCTGAAGGAGATCGAGTGGAACGACCTCACGGAAGCCGTGCCCGCTTTTCTCACCATCTTGATTATGCCGTTGGCCTTCAGTATCGCAACCGGAATCGCCTTGGGATTCATTCTGTATCCGTTGGCCAAGGTGTTCGCCGGCAAAGCGAAGCAGGTGCATCCCCTTTTGTATATATTGGCGGTCATCTTTATCGCCCGCTTTCTGTTTATGGGGAGTATGTGACTTGCTCCACACGGCTAAAGCCGTGGGCTTCTCGGATCATGGGGTGCGGCAACCCGCTACTCTCTCCCGAAGGCTCCGCCCGAGCCTAAAAACGTTCGATTTCAAGCTAGTGCCCCTTCAGGTAACTTCGATCTGTTTTTCATGGCCTTTACGCGAACAAGTCGGTCGGCTTGGTTTTCCGTCTTCGCTCCATGCGTGGCAGAGTCGACTCCGCCGGAAAACCAAGCCTCCCTCCACGTAAACACGATCGATATTGGTAGAAGGGGCACTAGTTAACCTTATTTTCCGGTACGATGGCTCGATGAAGAATGTTTCGCGCGCGTTGAGATCCCGATCCTCTCTGTAGCCACAGCGACAGACGCTCGCTTTCATCCCAACCTAAAGGGCTGGGTTTTCTCGCTCGCTATCTATAATAGGGATCAGCGCTTCATTTGGCAGACGGTTCGCCTTCGTTCTCAAACGGAGGCTTTTTTCTTTTTATGCATAAGGTCCATCCCTTTCGTTTTAGACTAGGACAGATGATGAAATGGAGGCGATGACGGTGGTGAGTATGCGATGGAGGGGAGTGAGGGTGGCGCTCCTGCTCCTGATGTTGACAGCGGTGATGGTTCCCTCTGTTGTGAAGGCAGCAGACCCAGTGGAGTCGGCATCTGAAGCGGCTTCCCGTTTAATCCGACAGAAACAGGATGCGGTTAATCAGGGGAATCGAGCTGCCTACTTATCCGTTCTCAATCCTGCTAATCATACATATGTAGAAGAACAGTCACGTTGGTTTGATGACGCCATTCGTTGGATGGATCCCGGGACCTATCGATTGCGGCTCATTTCCCTCATTCCGGAACGGGAGCACCAGCTTCGTGCTTGGGTGGAGCAGGGATACCGCAAAAACGGTACCTGGCATCGAGTGAGATTTCCCCTGTCGTTACAGGAAACTGCCACAGGTTGGAAGGATTCCGATCACCCCTTTCACCATCTTACGCAGGGAAACGTTCTCGTCCGTTATTCGGATCCTGCGCAGCAGGAGCAAGCCCTCATCGTCCAGGAGGCGGCAAGCAAAGCGTTGGTGGAGTTCCAACGACAACTGGGATGGAGTCCCCAAGGGCAGGTGGAGATCAAAATTTACCGCGATCCGGAAGTGTTCCGTCAATCGGTGAAGCCGTCTCTTCCCCGGTGGGCCGGAGGGTGGCATGAGGCCGGGCAGGCGATCAAATTGGTGGGAGCCGATTCTTATACGGACCGTCGCCTCCTCTCGTCTACGGTCGTGCATGAATTAACACACCGAATGGTAAGTGAGCAAAGCGGGGATAATGCCGCCTATTGGTTGCAGGAGGGTGCGGCGGAATACTACCAATCTCACCTCCTACCCGGTCTGATTCAGGAGGATGAAACCGATCGCCCCCTTCCCCGCTGGTCCCTGCAAGAGTTGGAGCAGGTACGCCTGGAATCGCTTCCCCCGGACAAAGCCGCCGACTACTACACCCAGTGCGACCAATTGTTTCGATTCATTGTTCACCGATTTGGGCAAACCTCTGTTAAAAGGATTTGGTCTACTCTGGAGCTTCATCCCACCATTGATCGGGACGGAGCGGATAAAATGGAGACATCAAATCAACGGACGCGGGATGCCTTAAAAAAAGTGACCGGCATGACGTTAAGTGAGCTGGAGCGAGAATGGCTCAACTGGATGAAAATAGAGAAGAAAGATCCCTTTCGAAACGAGTCCGGATTAAACGGGATGAACTATGCCCCGTGAGAAAAGCCCCGGTAAAGGGGCTTTTCTCGTAAAGGCATTAGCAGAAATCGAATCTTTTTTTGTCGAAAGGCAGAACCAGAGCGAAAATAGTGGCGATCACCAACAGGAACAACAACAGCCGTCTCAGGCCGAAGTGACCATCCATGTTAATCCCCCTTTACTAATTAATCACCATAGTTTATGAGAGAGAGAGGGGGAGCGGTTGGGCGAAAACAAGGGATTATAAGAAAAATAGATGATTGACGGAAGCTGACATTATTGTTTATTGACAGGTGGATGGGATGGGTATATAATCTTCCTCGGAAAACATCAAATATTTTCCTCGTTAGGTGAGGCTCCTGTGTGGAGATACGCTGCTGCCCAAAAATGTCGAAAGACGCCAATGGGTCAACAGGAACTATCGACATAAGGTGGTTTCTAATGTAGCTGGAGGTTCCTCCTATGCCGCACAGTGCTAAAGCTCAACGATTTGGGGAGACGCGCCTATTTGGTGATGTTTTGTATTTGCGATACATCAAACACCCTCATTCGTTGAGGGTGTTTTTTCATGCGTAAGGGGGTGGTGGAAATGGATAGCAGTCTTGAACCTGGATCGAGATGCAAACAACTATTTTTCCCGGACAGTACAAAAAAACGATCCATTTCCCACTCTCCATGGTGGGTCTTGGGCCATAGGAGGAATAGACGATGACAATCGGGCTCACCAAAGAACAGAAATCCTACGCAAAAGAATCCGCCGGTGCCTTGATGAGAGATGATTTTTTGTATGTATGGTGGGATCAAACAGTGGATGAGGTGATTGCTCATATACGGAGATACGGAGAGGAGCAAAAGTTTATCCACTATCTGTATGTAGTAGATGAAACCGGTGCTCTTCATGGTGTCATTTCGTTGCGGGATGTGGTTCGACGCAATCAAGAGGAAGTGGTTGCTGATTTTATGACCACTAATATTCTCTTTATTCCGGCTGATCTGGATCAAGAAGAAATTGCTCGTGTGATGAAAAAGCGGGATCTACTCACAGCGCCTGTCGTAGACAGTGATGGGCGACTGCTCGGCGTGATCCACCTGGATGATGTGTTGGATGTGGTTCAGGAAGAGACGACGGAGGACTTTCATAAGATGGCCCCGGTGATCACTCTGGGAAAAAATATCAAGGAAGCCTCTCCATTCTTTTTGTACCGCAGAAGAATCGGCTGGTTGGTGATTCTGGTTTTTATGAATCTATTTTCCGGTGCCGGAATCGCCTATTTTGAAGATACCATCACCGCTTCCATCGCTCTCGTCTTCTTTCTGCCACTGCTGGTGGACAGTGGCGGGAACGCCGGTTCCCAGGCAGCTACGCTGATGGTTCGTTCCTTAGCTACAGGGGATATTACCATGCGGGACTGGATGAAGTTATTTGGGAAAGAAGTCGTTACTGCCGGTCTGTTGGGAGCCACCATGGCTTTGGCGGTCTCTGTGATCGGTGTGTATCGCGGAGGAATGGATATTGCGCTGATCGTTTCCATGACGATGATTTTAGTAGTATTGGCAGGCAGCTTGCTGGGAATGTCCCTGCCCTTCCTCCTCAATAAATTCAACATGGATCCCGCTACTGCCAGCGCACCCTTAATCACATCATTGGCAGATATCACGGGGGTGTTGATTTACTTTTCCATCGCTAACTGGTATCTGGGATTGTAGGTGATGACCATGGGGTGGGAAGAAGGTTGGATTCCCTTATTTGTTGCCTTTGTTGCCGGCGCTGCGATTGGTCTGGAACGACAATGGAGACAGCGAATGGCGGGATTGCGCACCAATGTGCTGGTTTCACTCGGAGCGGCCTTGTATGTGTTGCTCTCTGTCATGGTGGTGGATGAAGTCAGCTCCACCCGTGTGGCGGCACAAGTGGTCAGTGGCATCGGCTTTTTGGGGGCGGGAGTCATCATCCGAGACGGTTTCAGTGTCCGCGGCTTAAATACAGCTGCCACCTTGTGGTGTGCGGGTGCGGTAGGAACCTTATCCGGCGCTGGCTTTTATTGGCAGGCGATGAGTGGGGCGGGAATCATTATATTGGCAAATGTCATCCTGCGTCCCATCGCTTTCAAAATGAATTCCCGATCCGGACCAACGGATTCCGAAGCAGACTACTTGGTTAGCACCACCTGTTTGGAAAGGGATGAGGTCCATATTCGCGTAATGCTGATGCACATGGTGAATGCGCGTTCGGTGGGTTTGCGAAAATTGTACAGCGAAGACATTGAGGGGACGGAGAAGGTGGTAGTAAAAGCCCATCTCCACAGTTCGGAGCGAAAAGATACCGTTATTGAGGAAATCGTAGGCTTGTTGAGCCTGGAAACGGGGATTACAGCTGTGGGCTGGAGCAAATGTAATGAGACTAGGTATGAGCTAGGATGAAGGTTATAAAAAGACTCGCCTCTCTTATTGAAAAAGGAGGCGAGTCTTTTTTATTTACGAAGCAGTTTCAGATACGTTAGCGGAGCGAGCACGAAACCGTTTCATTCCGTACTGGACGAGTTGCGCCGCAAGAAATGCGACTGTCATTCCGGCGAAGACGTCACCAGGATAGTGGTGTCCCACATAGGGCCGAGAGATTCCAATCAGCAAAGCCAAAATCAACAGGATATTCCCGAGGGTTTTATTGTAATGACAGAGTGCAAAAGCGATCGCAAACGCACCGGTGGTATGGTCGCTGGGAAACGAAGCATTCGGTTCTTTAGAAAGAAGAAGGTTCACATTGTCATGGGTGACGAAAGGTCGAGCCCGCTCCCACAGCTGCCCGATCATAAAGCTGAAGGATAATGCCAATGCCAGTGTGCAACCCGCCAGGATCCCGCCGCTGCGATGTTTTTTTAATAACAATAGGACGCCTAACAGGATGGCGAATAAATAAGGCCCATAATCCGTCATTACGATCATCAAGAGGTCCAACCAACCGTATTTTCCGGCCCACCCATTGATCCATTCGAAAAGGCGGTAATCCATTTCTCTCTCCCCTTTGTATATCCACAGTCATTATGAAGGATTGGTTGTGAGAATGTAAATAATCTGTAAAGATCAATTGCTGCATAAGCAATTGGATCTATCCAACCCCTCATTAAGATTGTCTAACAACAAAAAGTCAGGAAAAGCGATCCGGACTTTTTTGGATGAAGAGGGCCTTTACGGTCGAAAAGAGGGATCACCGAACGGCCTATCTGGGAAGCTTGAGGGGTAGAATCCGATCCATCGCCGGTGTTCGGGGGTAATATCTTCGCTCTCCGAGGAATGATCCCGATTAGCGTTCTCCATGTACATACACCTTCTCGCCTAGGTCACTTTGATTTCCCGGTCTCGCGATGCGCCTTTTGCGACGAAAGGAAGACGGCCATACCGACCCGGTTTTTTGCCCTGCAGATTGTTCAGACACGTTCTAAGCTTTTACCCTTTCAGAGGCGGGATCGTTTGCGATTCAGGACCTGGCCGGGATTGAGATTTGGAACGGAATGTCCAATAAAAATATGCCGACCCCACCACATATAAAATCGCCGTCACACAAAAGACTTGGGCATAGCCCCAATAGGAACCTCCATGGGCGACGATTCCCGTACTGATGGGGCCCATCAACGCCCAACCCAGCATAAACACCATCTGGTTGACGCTGTTGGCAAATCCCTTCATGTCGTCATCCACCCGGGCCATCACCATCGATTGAATGATGGGGTTGCCTGCATTCATGAGGGCTTGGCGCATCAAAAAACCGAAGGTAGCCCAGTAAAAATTGTGGCTGAAAGCGGTCAGCAATAAAAAGGGGATGGAAGCCATCTGTAAAAACACCACGGCTCGCACTTCACCCATCCGGCTGACCACCAACGGCCCGATAATGATTGCCAACGCCGTGGCTGCCTGGCCCAGGGAGATGACGACTCCGACGGCGGAATGGCTGGCGTCAAAACGATCGCTGAAATACAGGTTGAGATAAGGGATCACCATCCCGGCACCAAAGCCGGTAATGGCACTGGCAAGCGTAAACTTTCCGATCAATTTCAGCTGTCCTTTTTTATCGTGCCACCGAAATCCCAGTGAGGACGAGGAGCGTGAAACCGTGGGGCGAGGTCGTTCCCGCAGAAGGACTAGAGGGAGGAGAGCACCCATACTAAGCAGTCCCCCAATCCCCAGGGTGGTTTGTAAGCTTTTCAATTCGGAAAAATGGAAGACGAACTGAAACAAATCGGTCAAGACTCCGCCGCCGACATTGCCGATTACCTGCCCACAGGTAATCACCGCAAAGTTCATACTGAACAGGTGAATTCGCTGAGAAGGGTCCGAGTGCTCAGCCAGGAAGGGGATGGCCGCCACTTGCAAAAAAGCCATGAAGAATCCGGTGAAAAAGGCCATTGTAATCATCCAGAACGGTGTTTCCACCACCGCCCGGACCAACAAAGTGGACGCCATTACCAGTCCCCCGATGAGCAAGATCGATTTTCGGCCATATCGGTCGCTAAGTAACCCGGCAGGAATAAGAGCGATGGCTGTGGCCAAGGAAGTCATGGAAATGACCTGTCCGTTTACGCTTTCAGGATATCCCCATGCTTGAATGTACAGGTTGTACATCACCATGAAAACACCCATCCCGATTTGACTGAACAAGCTGGCAAACAAAAAGAGGCGGATATTACGGTCAAATCCGCGGAAATTTTGAATATATGCTTTCCAAAAGGTCATGGATGGGTTCTCTCCTGAATCATTTTAAACAACGAAAATTTCGCAATCATAAATATATCACATGGGAGGCTTTTGGGGTAGGTCTGATCCGGATGCAGGAGATGGGATATGAAAAGAATAAATAATCTGAATAATACGGACTTAGGGAGGAATGGCGGATGGGTTGGCAAGCGGAACGAATGGCTTCCGGCGAGAGCGCGAGTGACACGCACCCCTATTCAAGAGCACATATCGGGTTAACCGAACTGATGCCCCGTTATCGGGTGGAATTACGGAATCCGGATGCAACCAGCCTGGATCGGTTCTTCGATGCCAATCAAGTGAGTGACTGGTCCCAAGTGAGATGGAAGGACGTAGGCAAACCGTATCGGGTGGAAGACAGAGCACGGGGGAGACAGGAATGGGAAGCGAAACACCAGGAGGATATGCCGGTCCAGACGTCGTGGGAGTATTTTAACCGATCCTTTCATGAGTGGTTTGTCAAAGACGTTCCCCGGGAATTGGGGGAAGTCAAACACGATCTGAAAGCCCATCTGGCCCGGTTTCGATGGTCTGAGGTGAAGGCAGCCCTGGGCCGTTACATCCATCTGTCGCTTTGGAACTATGTCCAGCGCGTGGAAGACGGGATCTGGGATCCACGGGGAAAGCGAGCCTTGTTTCAAGGGTTGGATGTCCACAAGCCGCGCATCCTTTTCCTGGGAGCGGCTGAGGGGTATGAAGCCATGCAGCTTTCCGCCATGTATCCCGGGGGAGAAGCCGTTCTTGTGGATTACGATGCCTTTTGCGCGACGGACCGATTCGGACACTTTCCGGAAACCTATCCCTTTCTCGGCACCGACCCGGCGACGGGTCAGCCGGAGGTTTGGTACAAAAAGCAGATGAATCTTCACTACATGGTGGATGACATTCGCAACCTGCCCTTTGGCAAGGAATTCGATATCGTGATCAGTGTGGGGCTGTTGGAACATTTTCCGGACTCATACAAACCGGAAGTCATGGAGTGGCATCGTCAATTTTTGAAGCCGGGAGGATATACGATCCTGACCACTCCGCGGGATCAATGGAAGTCGCGGCTGTATTATAAGATCATGGCGGATGTGATGAATTATACATATCGGGAGTTGATGAACATCCGTCAGATGGGCCTGTATGTGTATGAAAACGGCTTTGACATCGTAAGGCATGGCTTTATCAAGGTACACAACGGGATTGTGGCCAAGCCTAGGTGAGGAGAGTTGGAATTTCCATTAGCCCAACCACCCAATAGGATTTGTGAGGATACGATCAATCCCTCAAAAGGCTGACGGGGTTACCGTCAGCCTTTTGAATCACGTCTTCTCGACGGGGGGGTCACAAAACTTGATACAGGAGAAGTCCAGTTACATCCAGTGAATGAAATCGTTTTTGGTTAGGCGCCATCCGTGTGATTCTATATACAGATAAACCGATTCCTACCGGTTAGGATCGGTTTTATGGTGACGGGTGTCATCCTATGGTGGAAACGCAAGCCTGTCGGGAAGATGGGAGTTTCCTCTAAAAAAACGGGTATTCCAAGGCGGAAAAAACAGCGTTGGGTATTTTGATTGCTCTGGGAATTTTCTTTCCGTTGGTGGGAGTCTCCCTCCTGGTCGTCTTCCTGTTTGATTGGCTCGTGGTTCAACGCATTCCTGCGGTTAAAAAAGTGGCTGGGCTGAATGATCAAGAGCAACAACAGCCGGTTTACATGATGCAAACCGGCTGTTGTTGGTTATACGGGTTAAGTGGTGGATGCAATGGAAGGGGGCTGACGTTGGATAAAGAAATACTGCACGATGGAGAACAGATTTCCGTATACCCAATACAGTGCCAAAGCAGAGGGGAAATTGATTCCCAAAACCAGAATCATAAGCGGCATGATGATGAGAAGCGGATGATTGACTTGCGTTCCGCTTTTCGCCATCATTAACTTGGATTGCAGAAAGGTGGTGCCTGCCGCTATCATCGGCAGCAGGAAGTATGGATCGGGTTGGCCCAACTGCATCCAGAGAAACGTGGATTTGGCAATGAGGGGATCACGCATAATGGCTTGGTAAAACGCGATCAGGATCGGCATCTGGATCAGGGCCGGCACACATCCCGCCATCGGGTTCACCTTGTGCTTCTGGAACAGTTTCATGGTCTCTTCCTGCAGCTTTTGTTGATTATCCTTATACTTCTCCCTAAGCTTGGTCATTTCCGGTTGCAGAAGTTGCATGGCCTGTGAGCTCTTGGTTTGTTTCAGGGTCAAAGGCAGCAACAGGATCCGTACCAACAATGTGACAACAAGAATGGACAATCCGTAATTCCCTAGAAATCCTTGAAACCAGTCCAGTGTCAGGATCAACGGATAGACGAGGAATACTTCCCAAAAACTGCCCTTTTCAGGGTTGATCGGCTGCATCATATTTGCGTTCGGGGAGCACCCGGTGGTGAAGATTATCAAGGCCACGAAGGATAGGGCCATGAATAAATGTCGCTTTTGCATGGTAAATCTCCTTCCGCCATGAGGGATTTCACATCCAAACAAATGGCTTTAAAACGATGGGGGATGGGTGGATTGTTTCAGTTCATCATGAATCTTATCCATTAGCTGAATAAAAATTTCCTTTTCCTGTTGAGTCAGAACTTTTAATATTTGTCCCCACATTTCCTGGCGCCGCAAAAGAATGTTTTTCACCAACGCCTGACCGCATTCGGTCAGCTTCACCCACACCACTCTTCTGTCGGAAGAGTCCCGGATGCGCTGGATCAAGCCTTCCCGGTCCAGCCGATTTAAAGCCAGCGTTGTCGCGCCTGAAGTCAAGCCGGTCCTTGCCGATAATTCATTGACGGTACACTTTTCTTTTTCCGACAAGGTCCGGAGCAAGATGAGTTTGGTGGAAGTCGGCTTAAAAGGCAATTCTTCTTCGTTTTGCTTGCTTAAAAAGTGAACAATGTTTTCGGAAACCCGGTCCATTTTTTCAATGTGGGGATCCAATTGGATGTCAGAGGACATTGAATATAACCCCTCCCCTTCCATGATACTTGTTTACCATACTACCCTATTATCTTTGTGATAAAGATAAATGACTGTGAACGTTTTATGATGGGGGCAGCAGGGATGGGATCGCGAAATTGAAAGCGTGTGACCGGAGTGTGAAGAGGACGGGCGAGGATGAAGGCTGCCCGTTTCGTTCATTAAATCAAGGGTCTGTCCTATGGTTGGTGGAATCCCCCCTGATTCTGTTTGTGATGATACAGGCTTCTTCACTGGTGCTGACGTTTGTAGGCGTCCATCCGTTGGTTACCATCGGCGTGCAGGGGGTACTGATTCAACCGTTGTTAACGGAACTAAACCCGTTGAGCGTAGCCATCGTCCTGCTGACGGCCAATCTGGCCACCGATGCTGCCGGTACATATAATACGACGGTGACGATGATGAACGACTTGACCCGAACCAATCCGTACCGAATCACCTGGTGGAACCTGAGGTTTACTTTGATATACGGAGGCGTCGGAATCCTGTTGGCGATCAGGTTGTTATGATCCTTTCCATAAAGGGGGGCTCAAAAGGGGCTGCCCGTTTTCTTCATTAGAAAACAAATGGGCTTGCGGTCAAAGTGATTATACTGTTAATATACATATATACAATATATAAGTACCGGGAGGCGGATGGGAATGTGGGAGACACTGGGGCTTTATTTCACGCTTTTTTTTATGGCAGCCACCCCTTGGTTGGAATTGATTTTGGTGGTGCCGGGAGGGATTGCGCTGGGGCTAAATCCGGTGGCGGTCGCCCTGGTCACATTTTTGGGGAATGCGTTGCCGGTGTTGGGGATTGTTTTTTTCTTTGACTGGCTGGGTCGGCGTCCGTGGTTTCGGCGCTTTTTCCGGGTGGAAGGAGAACAGTCAGAAGGAGGCGGTGAAGAACCGGACCGCCGCAGAAAAAAACGGGAGCGGGCTGCGCGTATGTTTCGGAAGTACGGGCTTCCGGGGTTGGCCTTGCTGGGGCCGGTTCTGCTCGGGTCCCACTTTGCCGCCGCTTTGGCGATGGCATTTCGTGCGGGAAAAAACGCGGTGGGAAGCTGGATGTTGATCAGTTTGGCTCTCTGGACGATGATTATGACTGCCGCCGCTTTGGCAGGTTTCCAATGGCTCCCTTCCGTTACACTCTAATTAAGAACGAGGAGATAAACGGAACACGAGAAATGGACCGGTGGCGAAGCCGCCGGTGCCTTATTTTAAGGTTTCTCGTTCTCCGAAAAAAATGCTTGACGGTTGAATGCAACCGTGATACATTATTATTTGTCCTTACACGGGACAGGCTTCGACAAGAATGGTCACAGCCGAAACAAGCAAGAAAAAAGTTGTTGACAAGATCGCTGGGATTTGATAAGATAGATCTTGTCGCCGCAAGAGAGTGGCGCACGCCGAAAGGCGGACAACAGAAGCG